>JAICSD010000505.1 GCA_025937075.1 Vicinamibacteria bacterium
GATCGTACCTAGCGCGGGCGAATCCCCAATCCCCCACTCCCCAATCCCCAATCCCCAATCCCCAATCCCCAATCCCCAATCCCCAATCCGGATGCTGCCGGACCCCGGATCCCGGATCCCGCACCCCGCGCCACGCACCCGCACCCCGGATACAATCGCTTCGTGCCCCGGCGAAAGATTCCCATCGCGGTGGTGCTCGGCCTCGTCGTGCTCGCGACCACGCTGCCGCTCGGCCTGTTCGCGGGGCGTCTCATCTGGACGTCCTGGAGGCAGCAGCAGGCCATGGTCGATCGCCAGAACATCTATACCGCCCGCGCGATTTCGGTCGGCGTGGATCAGGAGGTCCGCGGCACGATCGCGGCCCTCAACGTCCTCGCCTCGATCGACGCCGTCGATACGGGCGACTGGCGCGCCTTTCACAATCTCTCGCTGCGGATGCTTCCACTCCACAAGAACTGGTACGCCATCCGCCTGATCCGCCCTTCCGGCGAGATTCTCGTGAACACCGAAGTCCCTCTCGGCCAACGCGCGACAACGAACGCGGACTGGGTCGAGCGCGTCCGCGACACCGGCCATCCGGCAGTGTCGCTGCTGCACCAGGGGCGCGACTCGCAGGAATTCTTCATCTCGGTCGGCGTGCCGGTGATCAGGAGCGGAGCCGTCAAGTACGTGCTCGGCGCGCGGCTGCGGTCGACGGCGTTCAGCGACACGCTGCGCCGGCAGAATACGCCCGCCGGGGGCGTCGTGACGCTGCTCGATGCGAACCAGATGATCATCGCGCGCACGCGCAACGAGGAGCGCTACGTCGGCACGAGGCCGACGCCGGATTTTGCCGCGCACAGCCGCGAGGCCGCGGAAGGCAGCTGGCGATCGGTCATGCTGGAGGGGACGCCCGCGTACGCGGCGCACAACCGGTCGGCGCTCACCGGATGGACGGTCGGCGTGGGCATGCCCGCCGAAGTCATCGATGCACCCATCCTGCGATCGCTTCAATCGCTGATCGGCGCCGGCATGGCCGTCGTTGCCGTCGGTCTTCTTCTCGCGCTCCTCATCGGGCGCGGCATCGTCCGCGCGCAGCTCGCGGTGGGATCCGCGGCGCGTGCGCTGGCCGCCGGCGATCCGCACGTGCTGCCGCGATCGATGATCGCCGAGCTGTCGGATCTCTCCGAGGCGCTGCGGGACGCCTCATCGATCCTCACGCGGCGCCTGGAAGAACGGAACCGCGCCGAACAGGAGCGTGAGCGGGCGGGCCAGCACCTCGAGGCGGCGCTCAGCGCCGAGCAGGAGGCGCGGGCCGCTGGCGAGAAGAACGAAGCGCGCCTCGCCGTCACGCTGCAGAGCATCGGCGACGCGGTCATCACGACCGACGCGGAAGGGCGCGTCACGCTCGTCAATCGCATCGCGCAGGCGCTGACCGGGTGGACCGAGGACGAGGCGATCGGGCAGCCGATCGAGCGCGTGTTCGCCACGTTCGGCGAGGACGCGCGGCGTCCCGAGGAGAGCATCTTCGCACGCCTGCTCCGCCAGACGGAGGCCGCGACGGTGACGCAGCAGGCGATCCTGCGCGCGCGCGACGGGCGCGAGATCCCGGTCGCGGACACCGCCGCGCCGATTCGCACGAGCAGCGGCACGCTCCTCGGCGTGATCGTCGTCTTCCGGGACGTCACGGCCGAGCGCGAGGCGGAACGCCAGCGCGCCGCAATCCTCGATCGCGAGCAGGCGGCACGTCGCGCGGCGGAGCGGCTCAACCGGACGAAAGACGAGTTCGTCGCGACGGTGTCGCACGAGTTGCGCACGCCGCTGAACGCGATCTTCGGCTGGGTGGCGTTGCTGCGGACGGGGAAGCTGGATCCGGACCGGCATCAGCACGCCATCGACGTCATTCACCGCAACACGATCGCGCAGGCGCGGCTCATCGAGGATCTGCTCGACATGTCGCGCGTCATCCGCGGCACGGTCCGGCTGGACATGCAGCCGGTGGATCTCGCGTTCGTCGTGAACGCCGCGGTCGATGCCGTGCAGCCGACGGCAGACGCACGCCGCATTGCGCTGCAGGCCACCGCCCCGCCGGGGCTCGCCATCGTCTCCGGCGATCAGAGCCGCCTGCAACAGATCATCTGGAACCTGCTGTCCAATTCGGTGAAATTCACGCCGCCCGGCGGGCGGGTGACGGCAACGCTCGCCGTCGAGGGCGATGACGTCCTCGTGCGCGTCACCGACACCGGCGAGGGCATCTCACCAGAGTTCCTGCCGCACGTGTTCGATCGCTTCCGTCAGGAAGTGGCGCACGCGACGCGCACGCATGCGGGTCTCGGCATCGGGCTCTCGCTCGTGCGGCACCTCACCGAACTTCACGGCGGGACGGTTGGGGCCGAGAGCGGCGGGAAGGGACAAGGGGCCACGTTCACGCTGAGGCTGCCGCTGCTCGGCGTGCGCGTGCCGCAGCCGAAGGCCAGCACGGAGAAGCGCGCGCGCCAGACCGACGAGCCCGCGCTGCTGCAGGGGCGGCACGTCCTCGTCGTGGACGACGACCTCGATGCGCGAGAGTTGATCGCCATGGCGCTGCGGCAGGCCGGCGCGCGCGTCACGTCCGTGGAGTCGGTCAGCGAGGCGTTCACGATGCTGGGGCGCACGAAACCGGACGCCGTCGTGACCGACATCGCGATGCCGAATGCCTCGGGCTACGATCTCGTCCGGCGGCTGCGAACGGATCCGGTCAACGCGGCGATGCCCGTCGTGGCC
>JAICSD010000556.1 GCA_025937075.1 Vicinamibacteria bacterium
CAGCGCGGCTGGAACACCGAGCCCTATCTCGGACAGGGCGAGTTCTACCTCGAGTACGGCGACATCGATCTGTACGTCACGGTGCCGTCGGGCTACACGGTGGCGGCTACGGGCGTGCTCGCGAATCCCACGGAAGTGCTGACGGCGACGGAGCGCTCGCGGCTCGCGGAAGCGGCCAAGTCCACGAGCACCGTCGCGATCGTGACCCAGGCGGACATCCAGTCCGGCGCCGCGCGGCCGCGCACGAGCGGCACGATGACCTGGCACTTCAAGTCGCACGACGTCCGCGATGCAGTGTGGGCCGCGTCACCCAACTACATGTGGGACGCGCAGCAGTGGAACGGCCACATGGCGTACGGCTACTACAGGCCCAGCGCGATCAACGACTGGAAGGAATCCGCGGACATGGCGCG
Organism: Vicinamibacteria bacterium; assembly: GCA_025937075.1. The sequence goes on from JAICSD010000556.1 coordinate 414, forward strand.
GATGTCGATCCAGGAATACTCCGAGCGGTGGTATCCGTATCCGTGGCCGCAGATCAGCGCCGTGGAAGGTCCCATCAGCGGCATGGAGTATCCCATGCTCGCGATGGAAGCGCCGAGCGCCGACAAGTACGGCCTGTACAACGTGATCACGCACGAAATCGGGCATCAGTGGTTCCCGATGATCGTGGGGTCGAACGAGCGGATGCACATGTGGCAGGATGAGGGCTTCAACACCTTCATCAACTATTTCTCCGAGGCCCGCCGCTATCCGGAAAAGGGCACGGAGCTCCAGCGCGCGCTCGCGGACATGCGCGTGGTCGAGCAGTACATGGGGTACATGGGCGTCGGCATCGACAAACCGCTCGAGGTGAACCCGGATCGCATCGATCCACGGCTGCTTGGCGAGAACGCCTATGTGAAGACCGCCGTGGGGCTGCACCTGCTTCGCAACGAGATCATGGGGCCCGAGGCCTTCGACGACGCCTTCCGCGCGTACGCCGCGCGCTGGGCGTTCAAGCATCCGACGCCGAACGACTTCTATCACACGATGGAAGACGTGGGCGGCCGGCGGCTCGACTGGTTCTTCCGCGAATGGTTCGTCGAGAACCCGCATTTTGATCAGGCGATCGACACGGTGCTCACGAGGGAGGCCGGCAACACCGACTCGGTCGAGGTCGTGTACGAGAACAAGGCGCGCGGCGTTCTGCCGATCATCGCCCGCTTCACCTTCTCGGACGGCACGACGCACGACTTCAACTATCCGGCGGAGGTCTGGAGCACGAACACGTCGGTCTACCCGCGCGTGTACGGGTTCCCGGGCAAGAAGCTCACGAAGATCCAGCTCGACCCGGATCTGCACCTGGTCGACATAGACAGGAAGAACAACGTGTGGACGGCGCTGTGACGTAGCTGTCGGGGTGGCAATGGCATCGCCCTGTCATCCCGAGTGAGCGAAGCGATCGAGGGACGTGCTTGCATGCCGAGATCTCGGCGAGGCGAGCAGGTCCCTCAGTCGCTTCGCTCCTTCGGGATGACAACAGCTACCGCTTTTTCGCCAGAATCGTCCCGCGGCAATTCCGCGCGCCGCAACTGCACGGATATCGGCGCTTGGCGGCGGGCGTGTGCCGCTCCTCGAGCACGTACGCGTAGTCGTACGCCAGCTCCTCGCCCGGCGCGATGTCGCGGATCGCGTCGATCCAGATCCGCCCGTCCTCGACGACTGCGTCGCAGTTCGG
>JAICSD010000450.1 GCA_025937075.1 Vicinamibacteria bacterium
GTGATGTAGAACCACCAGCCGTACGACAGGCAGACGTACTGCATCCACAGCAGCCACACAGCGGGACGCGAGAAGAACCGCGACCAGGGAATGGGCCCGTGCACCGAGGCGGTCTTCGACGACGACGGGAGGAGCGCGAGCTCTGCCTCGTTCACCGACGCGTGCGTACGTGGATCGTCGCGATACCACTTGTAGAACGCGATCGCCCATACGACCCCGACGGCGCCGAAGATCTCGAACGCACGGCGCCAGCTGACGTAATCGAGGAAGTACGCGACGAGCAGCGGTGTGAACGCGCCGCCCCACCGTGCGCTCAGCCACAGCAGCGCCTGCGCGCGCTCCCGATCGCGCGGCGGCAGCCACGTCGTGAAGGCGCGCGTGAGGTTTGGAAAGCAGCCGGCCTCCCCCGCGCCGAACAGCGCGCGTGCGACGACGAGCGATGCGAAATTCCAGACCCAACCGGTCGCCGCGGTGAACAGCGACCACCAGATCACGATCCGCATCAAAACGCGGCGCGGGCCAAGGCGGTCCCCGAGCCAGCCGCCCGGGATCTCGAACAGCGCGTACGCCCACGAGAACACCGAGAACGCCCAGCCCATCTCGACCGCGGTGAGATGGAGATCGTTGCGGATGGCGGGCGCCGCCTGCGAGATGCAGACGCGATCGATATAGGTGATGATCGCCAGCGCAATGGCAAACGTGGTGACGACGTGCCGCGCGCGCGTCGGGACGGCGGCGCGTCCGCGCTGGGCCGATCGGACCTCGACGGGAACAGGCTGCATAGGGTGCGGATTCCGGCTCCGCCGAGCCGGCATTGTATACAATTCATGCATCGCGCGAGGATCAAAACAGCGTGCATAAGGTCAACTCCGGGCGCGCGCTGCGTTCCGCGGCGTGGTTCAGCAAGCCGGACAAGGACGGGTTCATCCACCGGAGCTGGATGCGCAACCAGGGGCTGCCCGCCGACGTGTTCGACGGACGGCCCGTCATCGGGATCTGCAACACCTGGTCGGAGCTGACGCCGTGCAACGCGCACCTCCGTCAGGTCGCGGACCACGTCAAGCGCGGCGTGTGGGAAGCCGGCGGGCTGCCGCTCGAGTTTCCCGTCACGTCCACCGGCGAGTCGAACATGCGCCCGACCGCCATGCTGTACCGGAATCTCGTCAGCATGGATGTCGAGGAATCGATCCGCGCGAATCCAATCGACGGCGTCGTCCTGCTCGTCGGCTGCGACAAGACGACGCCGGCTCTCGTGATGGGCGCCGCGAGCTGCGACGTGCCGGCGCTCGTCGTCTCCGGCGGTCCGATGCTGAATGGCAAGTTCCGCGGGCAGGACATCGGCTCGGGCACCGACGTCTGGCGTTTCAGCGAGGAGGTGCGGGCAGGCGCGATGAGCCTGCAGGAGTTCGGCGAAGCCGAAGCCTGCATGTCGCGGTCCGCCGGGCACTGCATGGTGATGGGCACGGCGTCGACGATGGCGTCGATGATGGAAGGGCTCGGTCTCGGCATGCCGCAGAACGCCGCGATCCCCGCCGTCGATTCGCGGCGGCGCGCGATGGCCCACGAAGCCGGCCGGCGCATCGTCGACATGGTGCGCGACGATGTGCGAATCTCCGCGATTCTTACGCGGCCCGCGTTCGAGAACGCGATCAGGATCAACGCCGCGCTGGGCGGATCGACGAACGCCGTCATCCATCTGCTGGCCATCGCAGGACGCGTCGGCGTGCCGCTGACGCTCGACGACTGGGATCGGCTCGGCCGCGACGTGCCCACACTCGTGGATCTCATGCCGTCCGGACGTTTCCTGATGGAGGATTTCTTTTATGCGGGCGGGCTGCCGGCGGTTGTCCGTACGCTCGGCGACCACGGGCTGCTCCATCGCGACGCGATGACCGTGAACGGCCGGACGATGTGGGAGAACTGCCGCGAGGCGCCGAACTGGAACGCGGAGGTGATCCGGCCGATGGATCGTCCGCTCGTCGCGCACGGCGGGATCGCCGTGGTGCGCGGCAACCTCGCGCCGGACGGCGCGGTGATCAAGCCGTCAGCGGCATCGGCGCATCTGATGCGGCATCGGGGACGTGCCGTGGTGTTCGAGAGCATCGAGCATTACAAGACCCGCATCAACGATCCGGAGCTCGATGTCGATGAGAACTGCGTCCTCGTCCTGAAGAACTGCGGCCCCAAGGGTTATCCAGGCATGGCGGAGGTCGGAAACATGGGACTTCCTCCCAAGCTGCTGCAGCACGGCGTGACCGACATGGTGCGCATCTCCGACGCGCGCATGAGCGGAACCGCATATGGAACCGTGGTGCTGCACGCGTGCCCCGAAGCCGCCGTCGGCGGGCCGCTCGCGTTCGTCCGCGACGGGGACACGATCGAATTGGATGTCGAGAGGCGAGTTCTGCGGCTCGACGTCGCGGATGACGAGCTCGCGCGGCGGCGTTCCGCGTGGCGGCCGCCGGAGTCGCTGTCCAAGGCGAGCGGGTACGCGCAGCTCTACGTGCGCCACGTCATGCAGGCGCACGAGGGCGCGGATTTCGATTTTCTGCTCGGCTGCCGCGGCGATGCGGTCCCCCGGGAATCTCATTAGGCGTGTGAATCAGATCGACTTGAAGAACCGTCGGGCCGTGATCACTGGCGGCGCGCAGGGAATCGGGCGTGCGATCGCCGAGCGATTTCTCGCGTCCGGGGCCGCGGTGTCGCTCTGGGACATGGACGCCGGCGAATTGAGCCGGGCCGGCGCGGAACTGGCTGGACGCGGCGCCGTGCACCCCGTCGTCGTCGACGTCTCTGACAGTGCCCGCGTCGAGAGCGCAACCTCGACGACGGTCAAGGAGCTCGGCAGGATCGACATCCTCGTCGCGAACGCCGGCATCGCGGGGCCGAACCACAAAACGTGGGAGTACCCGGTCGAGTCGTGGAAGCAGGTGATGGACATCAACCTGCACGGCGTCTTCTACTGCTGCCGCGCGGTCGTGCCCGTGATGCTCTCACAGGAGTACGGACGCATCGTGAACATCGCATCCATTGCAGGGAAGGAGGGCAACCCGAACGCGTCCGCCTACAGTGCGTCGAAGGCGGCCGTGATCGCGCTGACCAAGTCGCTCGGGAAGGAGCTGGCGTCCGAGAACATTGCCGTGAACTGCATCACGCCGGCCGCCGCGCGGACGCGCATCCTCGATCAGATGTCGCAGTCGCACATCGACTACATGCTCTCGAAGATTCCGCGCGGGCGGTTCGTCACGCCCGAAGAGATCGCATCGCTGGTGGCGTGGCTGGCATCGGAGGAGAACTCGTTCACGACCGGCGCGGTGTTCGACATCAGCGGCGGGAGAGCGACGTATTAGACCTTCAATGCCCCTTCCCGAATCCCTGCTCCGTTCGCTCGATGAGGCCCTCGGCGCATCCGCGGTCCTCGCGAAGCCCGAGGACCTGATTCCGTACGGCTTCGACGGAACGGCCGCGCTGCGTCAGCGCCCCGGCGGCGTGGTGTTCCCGCGGACGACGGAGCAGGTCGTCCGCTGCGTGCGCGCCGCGATCGAGCACGGCGTGCCGATCGTGACGCGTGGATCCGGCACGGGCCTGAGCGGCGGCAGCGTCCCGACGGCCGA
>JAICSD010000256.1 GCA_025937075.1 Vicinamibacteria bacterium
ACGCACGACGCCCTGCAGCCGATCGGCCGCAGCGAGTGCCCGCAGTGCCACGAGTCCAAGCTCCCGCACCAGGTCTGTCCGAACTGCGGCTACTATCGCGGCCGGCAAGTGAAAGCTGTCGAAGAAGAGTAGGGGCACACTGAAGCGCCCAGGCAGGCGGCGCGAACGAGGCGGACTGAAGCTCCCACGCGGGTGGCGCGAACGGGGCGCCCCGCTTCGCCGCGCAGGCGCCTCATCCGTCGACTCGGCTTTTGGGCGCCGAGGACGAAGTGGGGCTGTTCGCGACAGGACCCGCGAACGCGCTTCAGGCCGCTTCGGAGCGCCGCATCTCCATGCGCATTGCCATTGACGCGATGGGCGGCGATCTCGGGCCGTCCGTGATCGTGGACGGCGCGCTCGTCGCCGCGCGCCATCTCCAGGTCGGGCTGTTGCTCGTCGGTGACGCGAGGGCCATCGGCAACGAGCTCGCGCGTCATCCGGCGGCTGGAGGCCTCGACGTGCAGGTGGTCGATGCGCCGGATCGCATCGAGATGTCGGAACCGGCTTCAGCGGCGCTGCGCCGGAAGCCGCGTGCGTCGATCCGCGTGGCGGTCGATTGCGTCAGCCGCGGCCGCGCGGATGCCGTCGTGAGTGCCGGGCACACTGGAGCCTCCGTCATCGCGGCGCACGCAGCGTTCGGCACGCTCCAGGGCATCGACCGGCCTGCGATCGCGACGATCATTCCCACGCGGCACGACCGTGCGATCCTGCTCGATTCCGGCGCGAGCGTCGGGTGTCGTCCGCAGCACCTCGTGCAGTTCGCGGTCATGGGCGCCGCGTATGCTCGCGTCGCGATTGATCGTGAAGAGCCGACCGTCGGACTGCTGTCCGTCGGCGAGGAAGAGAGCAAGGGCAACGAGTTGACGCGCGATGCGCACCAGTTGATGAAGCACGCACCCATTCGATTCATCGGCAACATCGAAGGCCGCGATGTCTTCGCCGGCAACGCGGACGTCATCGTCTGCGACGGTTTCACCGGTAACATCACGCTGAAATTGAGCGAGGGTCTCGTCGACACCGTCGAAGGTCTGCTGCACGACGAACTCGCGTTGACCTTCGGCGGCCGTGTCGGATACGCGTTGTCGCGCCAGGCCTTCCGCCGCTTCCGTCGTCGCGTGGATTATTCGGAGTACGGCGGTGCGCCGCTCGTCGGCCTCAACGGCCTGTGCATCATCGGCCACGGCCGGTCGGGCGCCAAGGCGATCGCAAACGCCGTCACCATGGCGAGCCGCGCGGTGGACGCCGATCTCGTCGCGCGCCTCCGAGCCGAAATCGCCGCCTTCGCGGAACCCGAGAACCCGAGAACCCGAGAACCCGAGAACCCGATCCGATGATTGCCTTCGTGTTCCCCGGCCAGGGCGCGCAGAAAGTCGGCATGGGCAAGTCGCTCGCCGACGCGTTCGCGATCTGCCGCGACACCTTCGCCGAAGCGGATGGCGCGCTCGGCGATTCGCTCAGCGCCCTCTGCTTCGAAGGGCCGGACGATCGGCTCATGCTGACCGAGAACACCCAGCCGGCCATCCTCGCCATGAGCACCGCCGTCGCGCGACTCGTGAAATCGCGCGGCATCGATGCCGCGTTTGCTGCGGGACACAGCCTCGGCGAGTACTCGGCGCACGTCGCAGCCGGTACGCTATCCTTCGCGGATGCCTTGCGCATCGTCCGCCGTCGCGGGCAGTACATGCAGGAAGCGGTGCCGGTAGGCGAGGGCGCGATGGCGGCGATCCTTGGCCTCGACGCAGAGGCGGTGAGGCGCGCCTGCGAGGAAGCGGCGGAAGGACAGATCGTGACGCCCGCGAACCTCAACGCGCCGGGTCAGGTCGTGATCGCGGGCCATACTGCTGCAGTCGCACGCGCGGGTGAACGCGCCAAAGCTGCCGGCGCGAAGCGCGTGATCGCGCTGTCCGTGAGTGCGCCCTTCCACTGTCCCCTTATGCAACCGGCAGAGGAGCGTCTGGCACCCGAGCTGCGCGCTCTCCACGCAAACGCGCCTGGCATTCCAGTCGTGGCCAACGTCGACGCCGAGCCGAAGCGGACTGCCGCGGACGCCATCGAGGCGCTCGTCCGGCAGATCTCGTCGCCCGTCCGCTGGGAAGACGTCGTCAAGCGCCTCGTCGCTGAAGGCGTGACGACGTGCATCGAGCTCGGCCCCGGGAACGTCCTCGCTGGTCTGATCAAGAAGATCGACCGAAGCGTGACAGTGTTCAGCGTCGAAGATCCGAACGGCCTGGCCGTGTTGGAAGCGGGTTTGTGAAGACATGCGGCCAGGCGAACGAGCGCAGCGAGTGAGCCACGCGAGCGGAGCGGGGATCCAAGGGGCCCCCGCGAGCGCGCGTGCAGGGGGGACCGGCGGGGCGAAGCCCCCCGGCAGAGTATGATCCAGTTGACCGATCGCGTTGCGATTGTGACGGGCGCTTCGCGCGGCATCGGCCGCGCGATCGCGGCGAAGCTTGCGCAACAGGGTGCAGTCGTCGTCGCCGCGGCGCGCGGGGAGAATGCAGCGGAGGCGGCGCGCGAGATCTCGAACGCGGGTGGCCGCGCGGAGTCGGCGACGGTAGACGTCAGCGACTCGGCGTCGATCGAGGCGCTGGTCGGTGGCGTGATGCAGCGTCATGGTCGTATCGACATCCTGGTGAGCAATGCCGGGATCGCGCGCGACCAGTTGCTGCTGCGGATGAAGCGCGACGACTGGGACGCGGTGCTCGCGACGAACCTGACGGCCGCGTTCGCGTTGACGCAGGCCGTGCTGAAGCCGATGATCCGGCAGCGCGCCGGGCGCATCATCGCGATCAGCTCCGTCGTCGGACAGGCCGGCAACGCGGGGCAGGCCAACTACGCGGCGTCGAAGGCGGGGCTGATGGGATTCGTGAAGGCCGTCGCGCTCGAGGTCGCGTCCCGCAACATCACGGCGAACGTCGTGGCGCCGGGGATGATCGAGACCGACATGACGCGGGCAATCACGGCCAGCGCGCACGAGGACTGGGCGTCGAAGATTCCGCTGAAGCGGCTGGGCACGCCGGACGACGTCGCGTCCGCGGTGTGTTTTCTGGCGTCGGACGAGGCAGCGTATATTACGGGGCAGGTGCTCGCGGTCAACGGCGGAATGTATATGTAGGGCGCCCCTTTACGGGGCGCCGCGGTATTCGGCGATTTTGGAGGATCATTCATGGCGGTAGCAGACAAGGTGAAGAGCATCATCGTGGAGCAGCTCGGGGTGGACGAGGAAGAAGTGACGCCGGATGCCTCGTTCGTGGACGACCTGGGCGCCGACTCGCTCGACACCGTCGAGCTCGTCATGGCATTCGAAGAGGAGTTCGGGATCGAGATCCCGGACGACGACGCCGAGAAGATCACGCGCGTCAAGGAAGCGATCGAGTACATCGAGTCGCACGCCAAGTCCAAGAAGTAGGGCACCCCTTTTATGGGGTGCCGGTAGGGCGCCCCTTCAGGGGCGCTTTCTCGCGGAGGTTCATTGAGCAGGCGAGTCGTGGTGACGGGCGTCGGACTGGTGTCCCCGCTCGCCATCGGCACACAGGCGAACTGGGACGCGCTCCTGGCGGGCAGGAGCGGGATTGGTTCCATCACCCGATTCGACGCTTCGCAGTTTTCGGCGCGTATCGCTGGCGAGGTGAAGGGGTTCGATCCTCTGAAGTTCGTCGACAAGAAAGACGTCAAGAAGATGGACGTCTTCATTCAGTACGCGCTCGCCGCGTCGCAGTTCGCGGTGGACGACGCGCGCCTGACCGTCACGCCTGACATTGCGGATCACGTCGGCGTCTTCATCGCGTCCGGCATCGGCGGGTTCCAGACCATCGAAGCCGAACACAAGGAACTGATGAAGGGCGGCCCGCGCCGCATCTCGCCGTTTTTCATCCCTGCGTCCATCATCAATCTCGCGGCCGGTCAGGTCTCGATCCGTTTCAACGCGCGCGGACCGAACCTCGCGACGTGCACCGCCTGCACGGCGTCCGCGCACGCGATTGGTGAAGCGTTCGAGATCATCCGCCGCGGCGACGCGGACGTGATGATCGCGGGCGGCTCCGAAGCCGCGATCACGCCGATGGGTGTGGGCGGATTCGCGGCCATGCGGGCGCTCTCGACCCGCAACGACGACCCGGAGAAGGCCAGCCGTCCCTTCGACAAAGACCGCGACGGCTTCGTGATGGGCGAAGGCTCGGGCATCGTCATTCTCGAGACGCTCGAGCACGCGACGAAGCGCGGCGCGTCGATTTACGCGGAAGTCGTCGGCTACGGGCTGACGTCGGATGCGTATCACCTGACGGGCCAGCCCGAAGAAGCGCACGGCGCGATCCGATCGATGACGATGGCGCTCAGGAAGGGCGGCATCGAGCCCCGCGAAGTCGATTACATCAACGCGCACGGCACGTCGACGCCGATCAACGATCCGACCGAAACGCGCGGCGTGAAGTCACTGTTCGGCGAGCACGCATACAAGCTGGCGATGTCGTCGACCAAGTCGATGACCGGCCACCTGCTCGGCGCCGCCGGCGGCCTGGAGGCCGGGATCACCGCGCTGGCCGTGAAGCACCAGATGGCGCCGCCGACCATCAATCTCGACAACCCGGACGAAGGCTGCGATCTCGATTACGTCGCGCACACCGCGCGGCCGATGCGCATCCGCTACGCGCTGTCGAACTCGTTCGGCTTCGGCGGCACGAACGGCACGCTGCTGATGAAGCAGTATGAGGAATAATGGAGTGTGTGGTCATAGGTAATTGGTTGTCGCGCGAACAAGGCGCTGTGTAGGGCGGCCCTTTACGGGCCGCCGATTTCATATATGCGAATTGCCGTTTGTGTGAAGCAGGTCGTCACGCGCGAGTGGCAGCTCCGCGTGAACGACTCGAAGACGTGGATCCGCGATCAGGACGCCAGCTTCGAGCTGAACGAGCCTGACGCCTACGCCCTCGAAGAAGCGCTCCGGCTGAAGGAGAAGCATGGCGGCGAGGTCGTCGTCTGTTCGGCCGGTCCGGCGCGTGCATCTCAGGTGATTCGCGAAGCGCTCGCGCGCGGCGCCGATCGGGCCGTGCACGTCGAGTCGGACGCGCTCGTGACGGCGGACGCCAACGCGATCGCCGAAGCGCTCGCGGCTGCGATTCGCGACGAGCAGGTCGACCTCGTGCTGACGGGTCTGCAGTCCGACGACCAGGGCTTCGGTCAGGTCGGCGTGATCCTCGCCGAGAAGCTCGGGATGCCGCACGCGACCATCATCATGGAGGTCGACGTCCAGGAGGGCTCGCTCCGCGTCAAGCGCGAGCTGGAAGGCGGCTGGTTCCAATGGATGACGCTGCCGCTGCCGGCGGTCCTGACGATTCAGAGCGGCATCAACCAGCTCCGCTACGCCACGCTCAAGGGCATCATGGCGGCGAAGAAGAAAGAGATTAAGAAGGTGGCCGCGCCGGCAACCGCCGCGAGCCTCCAGAAGATCACGAGCATCTACGTGCCGACGAAGGGGAAGAAGACGGAGATGATCTCCGGCGGCCCCGCCGACGCGGCGAAGGAACTGGTGAAGCGCCTCCGCGACGAAGCGAGGGTGCTATGAGCGGTCTTCGATCCGAGCTGGAGCGCGTTTGCGGGTGGCCGCGAACGGGGCGCCCCGCCAATCGCGAGGCGCGTCCCTCGTCACAATCTTTTTTCGCGCCGAGGATTGGTGGGGCTGTTCGCGGACAGGACCCGCTCAGCGCTCCAGGTAATCGCTGAAAGAGCCGAAGCATGATTCTCGTCATCGCCGAACAGCGCGACGGCAAACTCAATCGCGCCACCCTCGAAACCATCGCCGCCGCCCAATCCACGGGCGTGGCCGCGAAGGTCGTGGTCATCGGCTCCCACGTGGACGCCGTTGCCTCGGAGGTCGCCCGCGCGGACGTCGCTGAAGTCATCGTCATCGACAACCCTTCGCTCGAGCACTACACGGCGGATGGCTACGTGCAGGCGCTGCAGTCCGTCGTTGACTCGGAGAAGCCGGACCTCGTATTCCTGCCGCATACGTATCAGACGCGCGACTTCGCGCCGGCGCTCGCCGCACGGCTCAATCGTCCGCTCGTCACCGACGTCGTCTCGCTGCGCGGCGACGCGCAGCCGGTGACCTACGTGCGCCCGGTCTTTCAGGGCAAGCTGCAGGCGGAAGTCGTCGCCGAAGGGCCGGCGCCGCACTTCGCCACGTTCCAGATCGGCGCGTTCCGCGCGGACGCGATGAAGCAGGGCAGCGCCGCCGCGCCGATCCGGAAGGCCGATGTGACCGTCGACGCGTCGAAAATCCGTCAGAAGCCGGAGGCGCCGTTCAAGGAAGCGAAGCAGGCCGTCGATCTCTCGCAGGCGGAACGGATCGTTGCGGTAGGCCGCGGTATCAAGGGGCAGGAGCACCTCAAGCTGGCGGAGCAGCTCGCGCAGGCGATGGGAGCGGAACTTGCCGCATCACGCCCGATCTGCGACGCCGGCTGGCTGCCGATGGACCGCCAGATCGGATCGTCAGGCCAGACGGTCGCGCCGAAACTCTACCTCGCGCTCGGGATCAGCGGCGCGATTCAGCATATCGTCGGCATGAAGGGCGCGCGCTCGA
>JAICSD010000047.1 GCA_025937075.1 Vicinamibacteria bacterium
AGGCGGAGTACGAACGCGTGCTGGGCCTCCAGCCGTCTCATGCACCGTGACACTCGAGCAGCGGCGGGCCATGGTATTCTGAATACGTTATCGCCGTTGGCACGGCGTCAAACATAGGCTCCTAGCGACCACGTCCTGCGTCTTGCGGACACCATCAAAATTGGTCGCGGCCGGGAGGTGAATGCATGGCAAACACTACCGGGGGCAGTCGCTAAGACCGCTCCTCAGCAGAAGAAAGAACGGCCGGCTCAACGCCGGCCGTTTTTTTGTCCGCCTTCCAACCCGACAACCGACAACCGGTAACCGACAACCGACAACCGCTACGGCGCCGCCTGTGGCATCGGCGCCAACGGCCGGACTTCGATCGTGCCGAGCCTCGCGGATGGAATCCTCGACGCGAGCGAAATGGCTTCGTCCAGATCCTTCGCGTCCACCAGGTAGTACCCGCCGAGCTGCTCGCCCGTTTCGGCGAACGGACCGTCCGTCACGAGCGTCCGACCGTTGCGAATCCGTACGCTGGTTGCGGTCGCGGTCGGCTGCAGCGGTGCGCCAGCCTGGTAGTGGCCGCTCGCGCGGATCTCGTCGCTGAACTGCAGGTACTCCCCCATGATCTTCTGCGTGTCCGCGGCGCTGACCTTCGCCCATTCCTTTTCGCTGTCGTAAATCAGCAGCATGTATTTCATGTTCTGCCTCCCACGGTTGTATGTCGAACGCGAGGGGCGCAGATCGACATCGCCGCGCAAAAAAATCCGCACAGCCCGTCAGCCCTCTCCGGGCTCGTACGGAATCTCCGAAAACGGCGGCAGCCCTGCGGCGCCGATGATCTGCATCAGGCCGTCCCGATCGTGGAACTCGCGCCCGTCGCGATCCACGACGACGGTGCTTGGGTACAGCGGCGCGAGCCGCCGGAACTCCCGATCGATCAGGCGGAACCGCCGCACCATGTTCTCCACGCCTTCGTGCGGACGATTCCTGAGGCGAATGTGCTTTTCGATCGTGTCCACGCTCGACGTCAGCACGATTGTCTTGTGGGGATTCCACGCGTCGCCCATCGCGAGGACGCCGCGCAGCTTCGCGTGGGTGTTTGGCGGATATTCGACGATGTGGGCCTCGAGGGTGATGCGCGCCCCCTCGAAGAAGATGACCTTGCCAGGCGCGTCGTGGTCGGCCGCATCGCGGTAGTTGGCGTCGTACAGCCGCGCGAAGTATGCCGTGACCCCGACAGCGTTCCGCCCCGCCTCGATGTCCTCGAGCACGCGCGGATCCCAGACGCCCTTCTCCCCTTCGCCGTAGGATCCGTTGTGATACAGATCGCCGAGCTGCCGGACGAGCGTGCTCTTCCCGATCCCCGGCCCGCCCACGATTGCGACGCGCATACAAATGAAGGTCCGACGCGTGTCACGGCCGACGGCCGCGATCAGTGTCCTCTCAGTGCAGCGGCCAGGCCCTTCAGGCGCATCGCATCGCGCCCCGTCGCGGCGGACGCATCCTTTTCGACATCTGCCGCGAGCGACTGCAGGCGCGCGGCGTCTTTCTTGTCCAGCGCCTGGCGGACGGCGGCGGCCCGCTCCGTGGGAATCGCATTGCTGCGAGTGAGCTGATCCAGGTACGCTCGCGCGACCACCGGACTGGCTGGCCACGAGACGCGCGGCTGCTGCTGCGCGTTGAACTCGTCGACGCGCACGAGCGCCGCGGCGTCCAGCTCGTGCTGGGACAGTTGATCGCTCGGCGTCAATCGGAAGACGTCCAGCCCCCGCGCGATCTCGGATCCGTACACCCGGCCGTTGTACCAATAGGTGGACCAGAAGCCGCCGATGATCAGGTTCGCCGCGTCGAGCGGACCGCGATCGAAGTAGGCGATCTCGACGGGCTTCGCCGAATCCGTGAAGTCGAAGACCGACACGCCGCCCTGATACCAGGCCTGCACCATGATGTCGCGTCCCGGGACGGGAATCAGCGATCCGTTGTGCGCTACGCAGTTCTCCTGCTCCGCCTGCGCGGCCGGCATCTTGTAATAGCTCGCGAACTTCAGCTTCCGATCGACGATGTCGAAGATGGCATCCGCGCCCCAGTTGGGTTGATCGCTCGCGCGGCAGCGCGGGCGCGTGCCGCCGCCCCACTCGTCAGTGAAGATCACCTTCGTTCCGTCGTTGTTGAACGTCGCCGAATGCCAAAACGCGAAGTTCTTGTCGACGACCTGATCGAGGCGCACGGGATGCACGGGATCGGAAATGTCCAGCAGGATGCCGTTCCCCGAACACGCGCCAGCCGCAAGGCCGATCTCGGGAAAGACCGTGATGTCGTGGCACTTGTTCGTGACGGGCGTCTTCTGCGTGCCCGGGCCATGATCGCCGCCAGGCCAGAGGCCGGCGATGGAGCCGGTGGACGGATCAGCGAAGATGCGCGGACGGTTGACGATGCGCGCCTTCTCGGGGGACGCGAGCGGTACCTGGATCACGTCGATGCTGAAGAGCGACGTGTCCGGATCTTCTTGTGGATCCAATTTCGAACAACCGGCCAACTCGTCGCCCGATCGTACCGTGCTCGTGCCGGAACCGTAGATGTAGACGTTCTCGCTATCGTGCGGATCGACAACGAGCGTATGGGTGTGCGATCCACGGCACGTCTGAATCGCGGCAATCTGCTTTGGTTTCCTGATGTCCGTGATGTCGAAGATGCGAACGCCGCGAAAGCGCTCGGAACTTACCGGCTCCTGCACGCCTTGCGTCCCGCAGTCGACGCGTCCGCGCGTCTCCTCGACGGACATGAACAGCAGGTTTCCGTGCACCGAGAGATCGCCCTGACCGCCCGGGCACACGACGGACGAGACGAGCCGCGGCTTCGCGGACGACGAGATGTCGTAGACGTTGAACCCGTTGAAGTTGCCGACGAACAACTGATTGCGCCGGAACGCCATGTCGGAGTTCGCGAACTCGAGGCCGGTCGGCCCGTGCGGTCGCGGAGCGTCCTCTTTCGGAGGCTCCTTCGGCTCGTCCTCGTCCTTCACCGGCCGAGGCGCGGGGACGCCGACGGGCGCCTTTGGATCGAAGAAGCCCTGCGGCTTGGGCAGGCTCGCGACCACCTCCATGTTGCGCGCCGCCTGGCCGGCGTCCCGTGCGCCGGCTTTCAATCCCACGCGCGGATCCGGAGAGGCGTTCTGCGCGTGTCCCTGCATCGCGAACGCACAACCTACGACCATCACACCGATCACGCCGGCTGCAACCCGCTTCATCATTCAGCTCCTCGAGCAACCGTCACCGCCTGGACCCGGCGCGGCTCGAGAGCAGCGCCTGCATCCGCTCGATCTCCATCCGCTGATCCGCATCGACGTCAGAGGCAAACGCAAACACATCCGAACCCTGCGCCGCGCCAGCCGTTCCGAACAGCTCCCTGACCATCGTCAACGCTCCCTCATGGTGCTTGATCATGCCTTCGAGGAACAGACGGTCGAACTCGGCGCCGTGGGCGGCGGCCAGGCCAGCCATTTCTTCCGGCGCGAGCATACCCGGCATCAGCGCGCCGCCGTGCATGTGCATCGCGTGCCCGCCGGGCGCCTCCTCACCGCGCGTCTCGAGCCAGTGCTTCATCATCCTGATCTCGTCGGCCTGCGAGACGGCAATCCGCTGCCCCAGCTTGCGGATATCGTCGCTCGCGCTCCGCGCCGGAATCAGATCCGTCATCTCAATCGCCTGCGCGTGATGGTCAATCATGCCTTGGATGAAGCGGACGTCGGCGGCGGTGTAGCCGACCTTCGAGACGTTCTGCGCTTCATCGGCAGTGATCGCGCGGGGCGACTCGCCCGGCGCCCCGGGCTGCACGATCGGCGGACGGCCGTTCACGGATGCCCCGCCGCAGCCCGCGACGGCGATCAAGAGAAGAAGAGGAATTGGATACCGAAACATCCCGATCCTGCGGCCACCATTATGGCGCGGCGGGCGAACCGTGCTGGTGAGCCTTGTAATGCGCGCACAAATCTGTGCGCATCAGACGGCACTACCGCGAATTTCGCCAGGATTTCGCCGTAAACACCGCGGCACGCGCATTGCCCCGAAGCTCGCCAGGAGGATTTCTGCCCATGCGAATCTCCGCAACGATTACGACGGCCTTGATCGCGTCGGCCCTGGTGGTGACGCCCGTCAGCGCGCAGGGGCATGGCGCGCACGGCAAACCCACGTTGTCGCCAGCGAAGGTGCCGCATTCGACGGCGAAGCCGGTCGTGCACACCGCGAAGCCGACCAGCCATACGACGACGAAGCCCGGCGCGCATGCAACGCCGAAGACGAAACCAACGAGCTCGACGAAGCCGTCTGCCCATGCGGCGGCGAAGTCGAAGTCCACGAGGGCCACGACGCCCGCGCCGGCGACCACAACGACGATGAACCCGATCGCCGCGAAGATCGCGTCGCACCCGCAGCTCGAGGCGAAGGTGATGAGGATGGTGCCGGCAGGCATGACGCTGGACGAGGCGTCGAAGGGCTTCAGGAACCAGGGGCAGTTCATCGCGGCGCTGCACGCCGCCGATCACATGGGTTGTGCGACGTGCTTCGCGCAGATCAAGACCGACATGGTCGACAAGGGGATGAGCCTCGGGCAGTCGATTCAGGACGTCCGTCATACGAACAGCACGACAGCCCAGACGCAGGCGGCAACCGCAGAGCGTGAGACGGAGACCGATCTCAAAACCACGTCGACGACAACGTCCACCTCGACGGCAACGACCCGCAAGAAGCCGCACACGGGCAGCGAGTAGATGTCGTCCTTCCGGCGCGCATCGGTCATCGCGGCGAGCGTCAGCCTGGCGCTCGCCGTTGCCGTGTCCCCCGCGCGCGCACAAGGCAAGAGCCAGGGGAAAGGCCACAAGGGCAAGCCGCCCAGCAGCAACCCGCTGCCGTCGCCATCCGCGGGCGGGGGCTCGGTCGTCTCGACTGCGTCGCCACTCGCGTGGCTCGATGATGCGAGCGTGCTGACGCCTGGGTCTGTATCGCTCGGTTTGTCTTTCGCACACTGGTCGGGCGCAGGCGCCAGCGAGCTGGATGTCCCCGTCGTGGACGCCGGTCTCGGCATCGCGCCGCGTGTCCAGATCGGCGCGAGCGTTCCTCGCATTGCGCCGGGGCCGGACGGAAGCGAACCGGCGGGCGGCATCGGAACGTCGTACATCACCAGCAAGATTGCCTTGCTGACCGGATCGGCCGTGAAACTCGCCGTGTCGCCGCTCGTCGAGGTGCTCGGCACGGGCGCGGCGGAGGCTCTGCCGGCGGGCTCGAGCCGGCTGCAGTTTGGAGTGCCTGTCAGCGTAGAGATGGAACAGGGCGCGTCCCGCGTGTTCGCCTCGACCGGCTTCTTTTCGCGAGGCGCGCTGTTCGCCGGAGGCGGAGCAGGATTTCAAGCGAGCCCGTCAATCGGGATCTCCGTCGCCTTCACGCGGTCCTGGGTGAACGACGAGGCGGCAGCGATCGAGCGCGATCGCCGCGAGCTGTCGGGTGGAGTGTCGTGGTTCGTCCGCCCGCAGATCGCGCTCTACGGATCGGTCGGGCGGACGGTTGCCACATCGGACGAGAATGGCGCCGGGCGTACGGTGAGCGGAGGGATCACCTTCCTGCTCTCCCCCGGATCCTCGAAATAGAGCTACTTCCTCGCGACGACGACCTTCTGCGGCGTCGGCAACTGGTGTGCCTGCGCACCATGGAGCCCAGCTTCAGCGAGCATGCTGTGCAGGTCGTCTTCGGTGTACACGT
Organism: Vicinamibacteria bacterium; assembly: GCA_025937075.1. The sequence goes on from JAICSD010000047.1 coordinate 5,736, forward strand.
CTCCGCTCGGCGTCCCCGCGAGCATCGTCAACCCGAAGCCGGCGGGAATGGGCGGGCTGATGCGATCGGCATTCGGCACGAACTCCACGACGGCGATCTGTCCACCGGCAGCGAGTGCCGCAGCCACCTTGCGGAGGAACTCGACGCACGTGGCGCGATCGAAATGGTGGAGGAAGTTCGTGACGAGCGCGAGAGCGAAGCCGTTGCCGAAGTCCACCTTGAACGCGTCGCCGGGAATCGTACGGAACCGCGACGCAAGGCCTGCCTTCGAGGCGTTCTCCTTGGCCACCTCCAGAACCGCCGGCCAATCGACCGCGACGACGGTTCCGTGCGGATGGTGCTGTGCGATCGTGATCCCGTACATGCCGTGCCCGGCCGCGATATCGAGGATCTGAAACGGCTCATCCGGAAGCTGCAGAATCGAGGCGATCGCGTGGCCGGCAGGGACTGCCATCGAGGCCATCGCGCGTGCGAACTCGATCCATATCGGGTTGGCCTCCGCGACGGTACTCACCTGCTGCGGCATCGTACCGGTCCGGATGGTGTCGGCCAGACGATCGAAATTGCCGGTGACCTCCGGCGCGAGCAGGAAACCAATCATGCCGCCCATGTACGCCGGCGATCGTTTGCTGAGAAACATGGCGGTATCAGGGGTCAGGCGGTACGCGCCTGCTGTCTTCTCCAGAAGCCCGGCGACGGTCAGGTAGTCGCACAGAATGCGAATGCCGCGTTCGCTCGCGCCGCACTTCCGGGCGATGTCCGACGGCGTGCTCGCGCCATCGGCCATCGCCGTGAACAGTTCGAGCTCGACGGCGGCTTTGATCGCGGCGGTTCTCTGGTATGAGGTTATGGATTCGAAGACCAGCTCGGGGCTGGGTGCGTGCGTGACGGTCATCGAGGCCTCCGAAGATCGGGGCCGCGCCAGGCGACGGCGTTTGCACCTGGTGAGCGGTCCTGGTGAGTGTGCAACCCACCGATCTTATCGGAGGTGGAGAAAAATCAGGAACCTGACGGCGCACGTGCGGCAATCTCGCGCTCGAGCCGCTCGATCATCTCGGCGGAGTCGCGCTTCAGCACGCGCTTCAGGACGAATTCGGGGACGTCGAACGTCGGCTGCGCCGTCAGCTCGTAGGTGATGAGCGTCCGGCCGTTCTGCGCCGAGACGCGCCACGTGCCTTCGTAGCGGGCGAAGCTGCGGCGGCAGCGATCGGCGAAGGTCAAAGTGTCCCCGCCTTCCTCGATATCCAGCACGAGGTGGACACGCTTCGAGAACATCATCAGGCGAGACACGGCTTCCTGTTCGAGGACGACGCGGCCTCTGGCCCGCTCGAGGATGATGCTGCTGCTGATGTTCGGCATGAATCGCGGAATCGCTTCGTAGTCCGTCAGGACCGCGAACGCGATTTCGCGCGGCTGCGATACGTCGAAGCGGGCACGGACCACGTAGACCCCGCGATCCTCACGCACGCTGACGTCGGCGCGTGGCTGATCTGCCGCGATGAGCAGGACTGGCGCGCCCAGCGCGGCGAGGACCGCGGTTCCCGTCAGAAGCAAGAGCCGGCGGATGATGGAACATCCGCCGGCCGTCCGATGGAGGAGCTTCTTCACGGGGTCCTCGCCTCTTCAGAACGCGATCACCCCTTCGAGCATCGTCCCGTGGAACTTCCCGCCGTTCCTGATGTTCGCCGGTGGATAACCGAAGTACTTCTGGTCGACGTACTCGAACTTCGCGAGAACGTTCGCCGTGATGAACCAGCCGCCGCTGAACTGCCATCGATCGGCGCCGGTATCTCCAACGACTGCCGGCAGCGTGCCGTACGCCTTGTTGTAGCGGGCGCCGACGAAGAGGTTCTCGTTCGGCAGGAAGCGATAGACGGTGTCGACCGCGTATTGCTTCCAGATTCGGTTCGAGACCTCGGTCGAGGCCTTGCCCTCAGCGCGCTCCACGACGCCGAACACTTCGAGGCCGCGGAACTTCACGAACGGGTTCATCTGGAATGCCGTCACCTGGTTCTTGAATCCCGGGCTCAGCATGCCTGAGTCCTTTTGCGCCGTTTCCGTGGCGGCAGTGTTCTCCAGCACGAAGTAGTAGCGCGAACCGGCGCGGTCGCCGCTGTAGAGCGTGTCGCTCATCTCCTGGTTCGCGTGATAGAAGGAGCCGGTGAGCCGGACCCGCAGCGCCGGCTTCAGCTGGCGATCGACCCCGAGTTTGCCGATATAGACCGGCCCGCGTTGACCTGGCGTGAGCACGGTGCCGCGGAGCTCGCCGGCGGTGATCGACCCCATCGCGATCACCCCCGAGGTCTTCAGGTAGATCTCCCCGCCGATCTGCGTCGTAAACGAGTCGAGGAGGTAGTTCCCCACGAACGGGTTGTAGAGGGCGTTGCCATTGTCGCTCCGGCGGAAGTGTGCGTCGCCGTAGTTGATCTCCATGTCGCCGACGCGGATGGTCACAATCTCCATCAGCGCTTTCAGGGGCGCGAAGTCAATCGGCGATTGATCCATCTGGATGTAGCCGTCCTTGACCCACGTCTCGTTGTGGTGCCGCGCCGAGAGATAGCTGGTGAGCGCGACGCGGATGCCGGGCGCGAGCTGGGCGTGCAGGTTGAGGTTCGCCGTCGGGTTATTGAACCCGAACCCGATATCGGCGAGCTGGTTCGCATCGGCGCCGCTGACCATGTTCGGCAGCGCCGTGTTGCTGTGCGTCAGGTCCTGGAGCTGCGACGTGAAGGCGGCACCCACGTCGAGCTTGAAGCCGGTGAATTCGACGCCGGGATCCTTCGTCGTTTCGAACACGTTGATGCCGCGCTTGTCCTGCGGACGGTAGTACTGCATCACGATCGGCCGCCCCTTTTTCCACGACGCCTCTGCGGCCGCCGCGGCATCCGCGGCTGCCGTGGTCGTGGACGGATCGGTACCCGGCTTGGCGGCCGGCGCGGGCGTCTCGGTCGCCGGCTTCGCAGCTGGCGCCGGTGTGTCGGGCAGCGGAGTGACGGGAGCCACCGCCGGCCCACTGGGTCCATCTGAGGCTTCCTGTGCCGCGGCCGGTCCGGCAATTGCCAACGCGGCGGTCAGGGCCATCGCGAGCGGAACTCTGAGTTTCATGGCCGTGTCCTTTGCTTGTCTAAGAAGGTTATGAATCCATCGACCGCAGCCGCCCTTACGTGAGCGGAATCGTGAACACCGTTTCGAACGTGATAGTCACCTTGGGATCCGTCTTCAGCATCCCGAGCATTGCCTTCGGTGGGGTGATGCCGAAGTCAGTCATCAGCAGATTCACCTTGCCCTGAACGGACAGTCCGGCTGGCGTGCGCGTCGTCACGATGTCCAGCGCAACCTCCCGCTCCACGCCCGCGATCTGCAGCACGCCGATTGCGCGCGCGGTGCCGTCGGCCGCGGCCGGCTCGAATCGCAGGAGGCGGAAGGTGATCTCCGGATGCGCCTCGACCTTCAGCGCCTTGTGCATGTTCTTGTCGAGCCCCTCTTTGGGGGAGGTCAGCGTCGCGGCCGGAATGGCGATCTCGAACGCCTCGAGCGCGCCAGGCTTCAGCGCGTTCGCCCAGAAGTCCGAGCCGGCGATCGTGGCGCCGATTTGCGCGCGGGTGACCCGAACCTTGGTCGTTGACGCCGTGTAGTCGTGCACGTTCGAGGTGCCGGCAATCGTCACGCGTGCGGAGTCGACGGCCAGCGGGCTCTCCGCCGCGGGATACGCTCCCGCCGCGAGCACGGCCGCCATCGCGAGCGCGATGGATGAACCGATTCGAAGCTGCGTTCTCATAAGCCCTCGTCTCGAGAATTGAACGCCCCCACGTTCGGGCGTCCCGTTGTATGAGTGCGTGTCGCCACCCCTAACGGCAACGGCCATGCCGCACGCGATTGGCGAGATTTACTTTGGTTTTCGTGAATACGTCTGCCAGCGGCCCCTTTTCAGCGGGAAGTTTTCCGCGGCCCGGGGAGATTCCCCACGCGGGAAATAGTCCGCGTTCGCTGGGGGATAGTCCGCAGCCGGAAGAGGGGGAACGAACGAGAATGCGCCGCGCCGCATCGCCGGGCGTAAGGCTCGGCCTAGGTATGGCCGGGAAGTGGCCGGTATGGAGGTTGCTCTCTGAACTGAAACGCGAACGGTCAGGAGATGTGTGTATGACGAGCGCGCTCGAGGTAACCCCTGACGTCGCGGCCACCGCGATGAGGGTGGCCGCCGAATTCCGGGAGATGCCAGGAATGCGGCTGACCGAACCCCAGGTCAAGCGCCTCTGGAGTCTCTCGTCTGCCGAGTGCGATGCCGTGCTCGGCTACCTCGTCGATCGCGGCGAGCTCGCCCGCGATTCCGCGGGCCGCTACAGCCGGCCGCGATCGCCATGGTAGGCGGGTCCAAAGGCCAGCCCTCACCTCTGTCATACTCGCGGGAACAGGCCGCGGCAGACCTGAGATCCCATGACGAACGCAACGATCCTCATTGTCGACGATGAAGAGCTGATTCGCTGGTCGCTTCGCGAACGCCTCCAGGCCGACGGATACGACATCGTCGAGGCCGGCACCGGCCACGCGGCACTCGAGCAGTTCAAGCACGGCGTCGACCTCGTGCTGCTCGACTACCGTCTGCCCGATATCGACGGCCTGACCGTGCTGCGCGCGATGAAGCAGCTCGACCCTGACGTTCTCGTCCTGCTGCTCACCTCGTTCGTCAGCGTCGAGACCGCCGTCGAGGCCATGAAGGCGGGTGCCTTCCATTTTGCGAACAAGCCGTTCAACGTCGACGAGGTCGCGGCTGTCGTCGCGCGCGCGCTCGAAACGACGCGGCTGCGCCGTGAAGTGAAGCAGCTTCGCGCCAACGAAGCGCGGCCGTACAGCTTGCGCGCGATCGTCGGCGAGTCCGGTGCGATGGAGTCTCTCCGCCGGATGGTCGCGAGGGTGGCCGCGAGCCCGGCCTCTACGGTGCTGCTGACCGGAGAGAGCGGCACGGGCAAAGACCTGGTCGCGAAAACCATCCACTACAACAGCTCTCGCGCGGCACGGCCGTTCATGAACATCACCTGTTCGGCGCTGCCGGAACAGCTTCTCGAGAGCGAGCTGTTCGGCCACGAGCGCGGCGCGTTCACGGACGCGCGCGCGCAGAAGCGCGGGCTGCTCGAGAGCGCGGACGGGGGGACGGTCTTCCTCGACGAGATCGGCGAGATGGTTCCCGCGCTCCAGGCCAAGCTTCTCAGAGTCCTCGAAGAGAAGAGCTTCAAGCGTGTGGGCGGCGCGGGCGACATCCGCGTCGACGTGCGCGTCGTCGCCGCCACGAATCGCAACCTCGAGGATCAGGTCGCCAAGGGCAACTTCCGGAGTGATTTGTACTATCGGCTGAACGTGCTGCCCATGCGGCTGCCTCCGCTGCGCGATCACGCCGACGATATTCCGGCGCTCGTGAACTTCTTCATCGACACGTTCAACACCGAGTTCAAGAAGCGCATCACCGGCGCGAGCCCTGCGGCATCGTCTCTCCTCACCGGCTATGGATGGCCGGGCAACGTGCGGGAGCTGAGGAACGTGGTCGAGCGCGCGATGCTGCTGGTCGAGGGAGAGCAGCTGGAGGCGCGCGATTTCCCCGCGCTCAAGGCGGCTGCGGCCGGATCCGATCCGTTCGAGCTCCCCGCGCAGGGAGTCGATCTCGACGCGCTGGAACGCAGCCTCGTGATGCAGGCGCTGCGGCGCGCGGGCGGCAACCAGACGAAAGCGGCGGCGTTGCTGGGCCTCAACCGCGATCAGATCCGCTACCGGATCGAGAAGTTCGGCCTCTCCCCGACGCCGCAATGATGATGATCCAGGACGAATCCGTCCGGCTCCTCGAACAGATCCGGTACGCGCTCGATCAGGCGGCGATCGTCGCGATCACGGATCAGAAGGGGATCATCACCTACGTCAACCAGAAGTTCTGCGACATCTCCAAGTACTCGCGCGACGAGCTGCTGGGCCGGGATCATCGCATCATCAATTCCGGTTACCACTCCAAGGAGTTCATCCGCGATCTCTGGCGCACGATCGCGCAGGGACAGGTGTGGCGCGGCGAGCTTCGCAACCGCGCGAAAGACGGATCCGTCTATTGGGTCGATACGACGATCGTTCCGCTCCTGAACGCTGAGGGGAAACCGCGGCAGTACCTCGCCATCCGCAGCGACATCACGCAGCGGAAGATTGCCGAACAGCAGCTCGACGATCAGGCGGCGCTCGCGCAGTTGGGGCAGCTCGCGGCCGTCGTCGCTCACGAGGTGCGGAACCCGCTCGCGGGCGTCAAGGGCTCGCTGCAGGTGCTCCGGTCGCGTCCGACGATCGACCCGCACGACAGGCCCGTGTTCGACGCGATGATCTCGCGCCTGGACACGCTCAACGCGAAGGTCGAGGATATCCTCCGGTTCGCGCGGCCTCGCTCACCGGTGCCGGAGGAGGTCGACGTCAGGCCGGTGATCGTCGACGTCGCGGCCAGCGCGGCTGCCGCGGACGCGGGGTGCCCGGACATCCGCATCCCCGACACCACTGCCGTCGTCCGCGTGGACCGCGAGATGCTGCGCGCCGTCCTGCTGAACCTGCTGATGAACGCGTGCCAGTCCGGATCGTCGCAGCCGATCGACGTGGAGGTGTGCGCAGAACCGGGAAAGTGGCGGATCGACATCGCCGATCGCGGCGCCGGTCTCGGCGACGAGGATCCGGAGCGGCTGTTCGAGGCGTTCCACACGACGAAGAAGAGCGGCACAGGCCTCGGCCTCGCGATTGTCAGGCGGCTGCTGTCGCTTCAGAATGGGACAGTGGCGTTGCTGCCGCGGGACGGAGGCGGCGCGATCGCGCGGGTGACGCTCCCGGCCGCGCGCGGCCGGCCGTAGCGGCCCCTTTCTTGCTCGACTCGCGGCATCCAGTGGTTTTTTGGAGCAAATGCCGATGATCCCCTTGACGCCGTGCGAGAAAGTCCTCAGCACCCGTGGAGAAATCCCCGGCCGCGTGCTGATCATCGATGAAGAGCCGCTCGTTCGGTGGTCGCTCGTGTCCGGTCTGGCCCTCGCGGGCTTCGAGGCGCGAGGCGCCGCCAGCGCCGGCGAGGCTCTGAGGATTGCTCGCGAGGCGCCGGCGCCCGATGTCGTGCTGCTCGACCTCCGGTTCTACGATGCCGATCCGCGAGCGCTCGTCGACGAGATCAGGCGCGCCGCACCCGCGTGCCGGCTCATCCTGCTCGCAACCGCGGGCCAGGAACCAACGCTGCCGCCGTGGGATCGCGTGGCGATCATCACGAAGCCGTTCGATCTGCCGAACGTCGAGAAACTGGTGCGCGCCACGGTCGAGTCCGCTGCGTGACGCGCACGTTCGTTCGTAGCGCGAACATCGGCTTCGAAGCGAGGGTTTATGCCGCTCACACCCACCATCCTCTGTCCGATCGATTTCTCCGACGCGAGCCGCGGCGCGCTTCGGTACGCACGCGTGATCGCCGAGCACTTCGGCGCCCGCCTGCTCGCGCTGACCGTGGAAGACCCCCTGCTGACCGAAGCGGTCGATCTCTCGACGGGCGTGCAGTGGGATCCGGAGGATGCGCGCGACGCCGTCGCCGAGTTCACGCATTCCGTTCTCGGCGATGACCCGCTCGCCGCGGGCAGCGTGGCGTATGCGGTCGCGGTCGGGAAGCCGGCCGATCAGATCCTCCACGTCGCGCAGGATGCGGCGTGCGATCTGATCGTCATGAGCACGCATGGCCTGACGGGCATGAGGAAGCTCTTCTTCGGATCGACGACCGAGCGCGTGCTCCGCGAAACGAAGGTGCCGGTGCTCGCAACGTCGCCTGGCGACGAAGGACCGCGGAGCCTCCAGGACGTGCGCCGTCGAATCAGCCGCGTGCTCGTGCCCGTGGATCTCACGCGGGCGTCGCTGCACCAGATTCAGATCGCGCGCGCGATTTCGGAGGCGCTCCACATCCCCGTCATCGCGACACACGTCGTCGAACCGGTGCGGAGCCCGCGCGCCCCGAAGCTGCACCTGCCGAGCATCGATCTGGAGCGGAGGACCGCGGCCGAGGATGCGCTCAACGAGCTGCTCGCGACGGTTCCGCGGCAGATGCATCCGGAGGCGCTCGTCGCGTTCGGCGATCCGGCGGAGGAGATTACGAAAATCGCGCGCGACCGCCACGCGGGCCTCGTGGTCATCGGGCTGCACAGCTCCGGAATCCTGGGTCCCCGGATGGGATCCGTCACGTATCGCGTGCTCTGCCTGAGCCCCGCGGCGGTGCTGGCGATGCCGCCGCTCTTCGTAACGGAGCGCCAGAATGGCATCGATGCGGCTGCCGCCGCGAACCGGGATGCGTCCGCAGCACCAGCGTGGGCGCGCTGACGCGCGAGCACGCCTGAGCCAGATTGCGCGCTCTCCTGCGGCGATGTAGGCTGCGCGCCGCACGTATCACCAAGGAGGATGATGTTGGTTCGCCTTCAGCGCGCGCTCTGTATCGTTGTAATCGCCATCGTCGTGCTGGCGACGCTGTACGCGTTGTGGATCGGCGTCAGCAACTTCTCGCGCATTCGCGTCTGAAGCACGTTTTCCCATTGGTCCGCTTCATACATTGACGAGGGAGCATGACAAGACGTGGAACGCGTGCGTTCTTCATCGCGGGGACGACGATCTTCGGCCTTGTCTTTCTCGGGCTGACGATCGAAAGGAAGATGCGGACCCCGAGGGTCTCGCGGATTCGCTCGCGGAACTGCCCGATGCGCGGGTCGTGCGCACGCCGGAACGTGCTCGCGAGGTCCTTCGAACCGGCGACGCGCCGCTCGCGGGCGAACCGATCGCGACAGCCGTGCGCGCACCGCATTCAGGGATCGCGTACCCGGAGTGGGACTACCGAATCAATCAGTATCGGCAGCCGGGCGCGATCGTGCGGGAGACGGCACCCGGGGCCGGCAGCATCGAATGGGTCGCGTCCTCGCTCCAGCGCCACGGCCGGCTCGTCCGCCGCGTTCGCACGCGGTTCGAGCGGCTCCGTACGCGGCCGGTTCGTCTCCTCCGGCAGCTCGACGGCGCCGAGATCGATCTGGCGGCCTACATCACCGCGGCAGCCGATCGACGCGCCGGCGTCACGCCTGACGGCCGCGTCTACGCCGCCCGTCGGCCGGCCCGGCGCGAGCTCTCCGTGGCATTGCTCCTGGACGTGAGCGCCTCGACGGACGCCTGGGTATCGTCGAACCGCCGCATTGTCGATGTCGCGAAGGAGGCGATGCTGATCGTCTGTGAGGCGCTCGACGCGCTCGGCGATCGATACGGCCTGTTCGCGTTCTCAGGTGAGGGACCGCGCGACGTCTCGGTAGTGCCGGTGAAGCAGTTCGACGAAGGCAGCGGAATGCAGGCCAGGCGCCGAATCGCGGCGCTCGATTCGGATCGTTACACGCGCCTGGGCGCGCCGATCCGTCATCTCACGGCCGTGCTCGGCCGCGAGGCTGCCGCGGCCCGCCTGCTGCTGCTCCTCTCGGATGGAAAGCCAAACGACGTCGATCTCTATGAAGGGCGGTACGGCTTCGCCCGTGAGCCGGACCGCCGCTACTCGTAGCGGAGCGCCATGATCGGGTCGATGCGGCTGGCGCGGCGAGCAGGAATGAGGCCGGCAGCGGCAGATACGA
>JAICSD010000110.1 GCA_025937075.1 Vicinamibacteria bacterium
CGTGCGCTGCGCGCACCGTCCCTGCTCTACGATCTCCCTGAGTTCACGAACGCTCTCGAGCCCGCCACCACGCTCGCTCTCCTGCGTCATGAGGAGTTCATCGCGGGCATCAAGGATTCCAGCGGCCGCGCCGAGAACCTTCAGACATTTGCGGAACTGAAGGAGGGCGCCAAGCCCGTCACGCTGCTCGTGGGCGACGACCGCCTGCTGCACGCAGGACTGCTCGCGGCGTGGGATGGTGGCGTCTCAGGGGTGGCCGCGTGCTGTCCTGAGCTGCTCGTGGCGCTCGTCCGCAAGGTGGGAGAGGGACGCGCCGATGAGGCGGCGTTGCTGCACGTCCGTCTCATGGATCTCATCGTGCGCCTGTCGGAGTTTCCTGCGCCCTGGGGCATTCGGGTGGCGCTCGCGGCGCGCGGGTTCGACACTGGGCCGCTGCCGCTGCCGATCTCGGCTGAGCGTGCGCGTCAGATCGCAGAATTCCAGGCATGGTTTGCCGGATGGCTCGAAGCCTGATTCCGCAGCTTCAACCTGAAGTGTGAGGTTCGGCAACTGCCGGGCCGATTCTCGCTGACCGTGTGGCGTGCTCGTTGCCTCTCGATGCCGTGCTCGAGCACGACTCTCCGGTTGGACGCGCTCGTTCAGCTAGGAGGTCAGCGATGACGCGACCGACATCCCGTAAGCGTTCATTGGCGTGTCGCTAGTCTGGCTGTTGACAGTCGGGCTGGTGGCCACGCGCACGACGGAGAGCAAGCAGATCAAGAAAGAGAAGAAGGCAGCCAGCCACGACATCTTCGCCAACGCGGCCGAGAAGATTACGCGCGGACAGCTTCGATGAAGCCGCGGCTGATCGAGGCGATGAGCTGTTCAGCGGCAAGGCGAAATGCAACAGCTGTCATGTGGAGCCGCTCTGGACCGATCCCGGCTGGAATCTTCATACGCCAGCAGAAATTTGCATCGACGACTTTCAGGCGAACCGCGCACCCGATCTGCGGTATCGGACGTCTCCGATTGGCGCGCTGTTCACACATTTCAAGGGCGGCTTCTATCACGATGGCCGCTTCCCGACCCTTGCCAACGTGGTCGATCACTACGACACGTGCATGAACTTGAACCTGTCGCCCGGGGAGAAGAGCGACCTCGTTCAGTACCTCGTGAGCCTGACGTTCGGCGAATCGAACTGACGCCGTGCTCCGGCCGACTGGCTTCGCTGCGCGGGACGCACAGTCTCATCTGGTCTCGCCGGCCATGTCGATTGTGGCTGTCGCCGCGTCGCGCTTGACGAAACGCACGACGCCAAGCAGCAGCAGCGCCGCCGCGGCGACGTAGACCGCGGACGTGAGCGCGATCGCGAAGCCGAGCGGCTTGCGCTCCGCGATGAGACCAATCACGAGCGGAGCGCTGCCGCCGCCCGCGAGCCAGCCAATCGCATTCATGAACCCCGCAGCGGTGCCCCGCGCCTCCGGCGGAATCACGTCGTACGCCGATGCGAAAATATTCGCGTCATAGAGCCCCTTGAAGAATCCCCACGCGGTGAGCGCGATGATGAGGACGCCGACCGAAGACGTCATCCCGCAGAGCGCCACGAAGGGCGCTCCTCCAAGGACGCCGATCATCTGCACGATCATCCGACCGCCCGCCGATCGGCGGCGCAGCACGTCCGCCAGCCAGCCGCCAACCGGCGCGCCGGCCAGGCTCGCCAGCTGCACGAAGATCGTCGCCGCGAGGCCTGCCATCGCGAGGCCCAAGTGGAACTTGTCGTAGAGGAACTTCGGCATCCACGAGAGCAGGACGATGGCGACGAAGTTGGCGCACATGAACGCGCCCATCAGACAGAGAAACGTCGGGGTACGTGCGGCGAGGCGCACGAACTCGCGGAACGACGCCGCTGTCGTGAGCGATGACCGGCGCGGCGGCTCGCGCAGCCAGCGGCGCAGGACGATGCCAAGGACGATCCCGAGGCTGCCAAAGACGAGGAAGGAGAGCCGCCAGCCATAGCGCTGTGCGATGAGGCCGGCAAAGAAGCCGCCCGCGATCGTGCCGACGTAGACGCTCGTCTGATGGAGGCCCATCGCGCGCGAGCGGGTTTCCCGGCCGTGATAGTCGCTGACCAGCGACATCGATGCCGGGTAGTAGAACGTCTCCCCAAGCCCTTCGGCGGCGCGGAACAGAAAGAGATGTGTGAAGTTGCGCGAGAGCGCCGTGGCGAGGCAGATGAGGCTCCAGCCGTGCAGTCCGCCGAGAATCGCGGTCCGTCTCGGGACGCGATCCACGACCATGCCCGCGAAAGGCGCCGAAAGGCCATAGACCCAGGCGAATGCGGAGCCGAGCAACCCGAGCTGCACGGGCGTGAGGCCCATCTCGCGCTCGAGCAGCGGGAAGACCGAGAAGATCGCCTGGCGATCGGCGTAGTTGCAGAAGCAGATCGCCCAGAGCATCAGGACGACCCACCATTTGTAGGCGGATGCTTGCCGCGGTATCTCCGAATCGCTCGTCCACATGACAGCGGGCCAGCTTACCCTGTCAGCGCCGAATGCCGAACCTCCCCGCACCCCGCACCCGCACACGCACCCTGCACCCGCACCCCGCACCCCGCACACGCCCGTGATACAGTCCGGCACGCCGGGGTCCTGCGAGATGTCCAGCTGGCGATCCGCTGCGATTTCAACGTGCGCCGCCGCGGCCATGATCGGGGCGGCCACCCTGTCGCTGCCAGCATTGACGCAGGACGTTTCCCAGCCGCGCGGACCTGCCGTCGCGCCGCCCGTCCAGCCGAGGCCGATCAGGGTATTGATGCTCGGAGAGGACCACGGGCCGCATCCGGCAACGCCGGTGTATTCGCTTCTCGCGGCGCCGCTCGCGCGCCACGGGATCCAGATCACGACGGTGCTCACGCCCGCCGATGCGCTGATGCCCTCGCGCCTCAACCTCTACGATGCGCTGATGCTCTACGGCGATCAGACGTCGATCACGCCGGAGGAAGAGAAGGCGCTGATCGGCTTCGTCGAGGCCGGCAAGGGGCTGATCGCCATCCACTCGGCCGCCGCGATGTTCGCCCAATCGGAGAAGTACGTCGCGCTCATCGGCGGGCAGGTGCTGCAGCGCAGCGCCGGCGAGGTCTCCGCGCACGTCGTGACGCCCGATCACCCCGTCATGCAGGGACTGCAGCCCTTCCAGACCGCAGACGAGACATACGCCTTCTCGAGGTACGAGCCGGACGACAGAACGATCCTGATGGAACGCGTGGACGGCGCGCGGCGCGAGCCGCTGACATGGGTCCGCAATCAGGGGAAGGGGCGCGTCTTCTACACCGCATATGGACACGATGCGCGGGTATGGGGGAGCGACGGCTTCCATGAGTTGATCGAGCACGCGGTGCGGTGGGCGGTCGACGATCGCGCGCGCGCGGGCCGCGACGCGCTGCGGATGCCGGGCTTGAGCTACGTCGAAGGCTTCAACGTTCCGAATTACGAGAACCGCGAGCCGCCGCCGCAGTACCAGCTGCCGCTGGCGCCGAAGGATTCGATGCGGTTCATCCAGACGCCAGCGGAATTCGATGTCCACCTCTTCGCCAGCGAACCGGACATCGTCAAGCCGATCTTCTTCACGTTCGACGAGCGCGGACGCCTGTGGGCGATCGAGAGCCTCGACTACCCGAACCGGGTTCTCGGTGGCGCGCCCGGAAACGATCGGATCAAGATCCTCGAGGACACGAACGGCGACGGCCGGGCGGACAAGTTCACCGTCTTCGCCGACCACCTCAACATCGCGACGAGCCTCGTCTTCGCGAACGGCGGCGTCATCGTGACGCAGGCGCCCGACATCCTGTTCCTGAAGGATACGGACGGCGACGGGAAGGCCGACGTGCGCACGGTGCTCAGCACCGGATGGGGGAATCGGGACACGCACGCCCAGCCGTCGAACCTGCAGTACGGGCCGGACAACTACATCTGGGGCGTGGTCGGCTATTCGGGTTTCGACGGCGAGATGAACGGGCGCCACATGCGCTTCGATCAGGGCGTCTATCGCTTCGAGCCCGATGGCAGCGGCTTCGAGTTCGTCACCGGATCCACCAACAACACGTGGGGGCTCGGCTTCTCCGAGACCTTCGACGTGTTCGGCTCGACGGCGAACAACGATCAGAGTTTCTTCGTCGCGATTCCCGATCGCTATTTCGACGGCATCGAAGGGCTCCCGGCGTCGGCGAACGGTCCGCGTGTCAGCGGTCAGGGCTATCAGAGCGCCGCCGCGTTCTATGCCGTGCACTACGTGACGCCGTACATCCGCCAGGTCGACGTGCACGGCGGCTACACGGCCGCGAGCGGACATCAGCTCTACACGGCGCGCGCGTTCCCCAAGGAGTATTGGAACCGCATCGCGTTCATCACCGAACCGACAGCGCACCTGATCGGGCAAGCGATCGTCGAAGGTCGAGGCGCGGGCTTCGTCACGCGCGACGGGTGGAACCTGCTCGCAGGCGCGGAGGAATGGGTCGCGCCGGTCGAAGCACAAGTCGGACCCGACGGCGCGGTCTGGGTGTCAGACTGGTACAACTTCATCGCGCAGCACAATCCGACGCCGCCTGGCTACAGCAACGGCAAGGGGAACGCGTATGAAACGTCCATGCGGGATCGCTTCCGCGGGCGGATCTATCGCGTCACGTACAAGAATGCGCCTCCCTCACGCCGCCGCGTCCTGTCCGTCGACAATCCGGCAGGGCTCGTCGAGGCGTTGTCCGCGGACAACATGTTCTGGCGCCTGCAGGCGCAGCGGCTGCTCGTCGAGCGGGGGCGCAAGGACATCGTCGCGCCGCTGATCGCGCTCGCGCGCAATACGGGCGTCGATGCGATCGGCACGAACGGAGCGGCCCTTCATGCGCTGTGGACACTGCACGGCCTCGGCGAGCTGACGGGAACCGGCAGCGCGCCGTATCGCGCCGCGGTTGACGCGCTGAAGCATCCGGCTGCCGGCGTACGCAAAGCGGCGGCGATGGTCCTTCCGCACAGCGCAGATGCCGCACACGCGATCATCGCGGCGGGGCTGCTGCACGATCCCGATCTCCACACGCGTCTCGCTGCCGTGCTCGCGATCGCGGACATGCCTCCCTCGCCGGAGGTCGCGCAGGCGATCTATGACGAGAGCCGCAAGGCGGACAACTACGGCGATGGGTGGCTGAGCCGCGCGTTCTATATCGCCGCCACGCGGCAGAAAGAGGATTTCCTGACGCTGTATCGCCACGATCCAGCGGCCGTTCCGGCGCGCGATCTGCCCGTGGCGCTCCGCATCGGCGCCCTGAAGCCGGACTGGCGCATGCCCGATCCATCGGATCTGACGAGCGCCTGGAAGGAGATACAGGTGCCGGGAAACTGGGAATCGCGCGGGCTGCCGGACTTCGACGGGGTCGTCTGGTTCACGCGCACGTTCGATGTTCAGCCGGCGGCCGGCGATGCCACTCTGTCACTCGGACGCATCGGGAACAGCGCCGAGGTGTGGATCAACGGGTTGTCGGCGTCATTCGAGCCCGGGACGGGGCGCGGCGGAGGCCGCGGCAGCCTGCTGCCGGCCTACATCGTGCCTGCCGGATCTCTGCGCGGCGGCCAGAACACGGTCACCGTGCGCATCCAGAACGGCCGCAACGACGGCGGCTTCCTCGGGACGCCGGACGCCATGTTCATCGAATCGGGCGGCACGCGGGCGGCGCTCGCGGGCGACTGGAAGTATCGCGTCGAGCGGCAGACCAATGCCGGGGCGCTCTACAGCAAAGAAGGGGAGCTCGCCGCGCACGTTGCGTTCGCGGCCAGCGGTCGCGCAGCCGCGGATTCGTCACTTCCCGCCATTGCCCCGCGGGCCCCCGACATCGTCCTGCGCCTGGTCGTTGTACCCGGTCAGATGAAGTTCGATCGCGCTGAGCTGCGCGTCACCGCGGGCCAGCTGGTCGAGATCGTCTTCACGAACCCGGATCAGATGCAGCACAATTTCCTGCTCGGCGCGTCAGGGTCGCTGGACCAGATTGGCGCGGCCGCGGACGCGCTGGCGCAGTCGCCTGGCGCCGCCGCCCAGAGCTACGTGCCGGAGACTCCGCAGGTGCTCGCGTCAACCAGACTCGTCGACCCAGGGCAGACGGTCACGATTCAGTTCCGCGCGCCGACAGAGCCCGGAGCATACCCATATGTCTGCACGTTTCCGGGACACTGGCGCGTCATGAATGGGACGCTGACGGTGGCGGCACCGACGCGGCGGTGAACAGATGCTCATGCTGAAGAACGGAACGGCTGCGATACTGGCGCTGGTCATCCTGGTTCTCCCATCTCCGCGCCTGCGCAGCACCGTATCTGCGCAGACGCCACACATCAAGGTCCTGTTTCTCGGCCACAACAGCACGCATCACGATTCCGCGCGCTACGCGCCGATGTTGAAGACCGCGCTTGCGCCTGACGTGATCGACATCGCCTATACGGCCGACCCGAACGACCTCAATCCCGAGACGCTCGCGAAGTACGACGCGCTGCTCATCTACGCGAACCACACGACGATCACGCCGGAGCAGGAGAAGGCACTGCTCGACTTCGTCGCGAGCGGGAAGGGATTTCTGCCGGTTCACTCCGCGTCGTACTGTTTTCAGAATTCGCCGGCGTACATCGCGCTCGTCGGAGCGCAATTCCTGCGTCACGGCACCGGTGAGTTCACGGCGGAGATCGTCAAGCCGGACCATCCCGTCATGCGCGGCATCACGCCATTCCAGGTCTGGGACGAGACCTACGTTCACACGAAGCACAACCAGGATCGCACCGTGCTGATGGAGCGCGTGGACGCAGAGGGACGCGAGCCGTGGACCTGGGTGAGGAGCCTTGGGAAGGGACGCGTCTTCTACACGGCCTACGGACACGACGAACGTGCCTGGGGCCATCCCATGTTCCAGCGGTTGATCAGAAACGCCGTCTACTGGACGACCAACCACGACGTCCCCCGCTGACGTCGATCGACGCAACTCATGCCCAACGAGAAGATCCGCATCGCCATCGTCGGCCTCGGTTTCGGCGCCGAGTTCATCCCGATCTATCAGCGGCATCCCAACGCCGAGATGTACGCCGTCTGCCGCCGCGACCGCGATCAGCTCGACGCATGCGGCAATCGTTTCGGCATCGGCGTCCGCTACACGAGCTACGACGATCTGCTGAAGGATCCGAACATCGACGCCGTCCACATCAATTCTCCAATCGCCGATCACGCGCCGCAGTCGATTGCCGCGCTCAAAGCGGGGAAGCACGTCGCGAGCACCGTACCGGCTGCGACGACGATCGATGAGTGCAAGCAGATCGTGGAGGCGCAGCGCAAGAGCGGCAAGGTGTACATGATGATGGAGACCGTCGTGTACAGCCGCGAGTACCTGTTCGTCAAAGGCCTGTACGACACCGGGCAGCTCGGGCGGGTACAGTTCCTGCGCGGCAGCCATCAGCAGGACATGGAAGGCTGGCCCGCCTACTGGGAAGGGTTTCCGCCGATGCACTACGCGACGCACTGCGTGAGCCCGTGTCTCGCCCTCCTCGGCAAGCACGCCGAGCACGTCGTCTGCCACGGATCGGGCCGCATTCACGAGGATCTGATCCCGAAATACGGAAGCCCGTTCGCGATCGAGACCGCCACATTCAAGCTGCGGGATTCGGAGGTCTGCGCCGAGGTGACGCGCAGCCTGTTCAACACGGCGCGCCAGTACCGCGAGAGCTTCGACGCGTACGGATCGAAGCAGTCGTTCGAGTGGCAGCAGATCGACGGGGAAGAGCCGGTGATCCACACGCGCGGCACGCGCGAGAAGCCGCTCACGGAAGCGGAGATCCCGAAGCGAGTCGAGGTGCCGGACTATGCGCACCTGCTGCCCGAATCGATCCGCATGTTCACGCAGCCCGCAGCCATCCAGGACGCGGAGCATCTCTCGTTTCTGCAGGGCGGCGGGCACGGCGGGTCGCATCCGCACCTCGCGCACAACTTCCTCCTGGCGTGCCTGGGCAAGCAGCCTGGGATGCCAGACGCCGACACATCGGTGAACTGGACGATGGTCGGGATCTGCGCGCACCAGTCGGCGCTCAGGGGCGGCGAGAAGATCGCGATTCCACGATTCTGACGCTGGTCACAGGAGTTCAGGAGATCAGGAGACAAACACAGGAGTCCAAGAGACCAATCACAGGAATCCAGGAGATTAATCACAGGAGTCCAGGAGACCAATCACAGGAATCCAGGAGACCAATCACAGGAGTCCAGGAGACCAATCACAGGAGTCCAGGAGACCAATCACAGGAATCCAGGAGACCAATCACAGGAATCCAGGAGACCAGGAAACAAGAAAGCTCCTGATCTCCTGATCTCCTGATCTCCTGTGATCACAAGGACACGCAGGTCGGCGCATGAACAAGATCGGCATCACCACCTGGGTGTGGGCGTCGCCGTTGAGCGTCTCTCTGTTTCGCGAGCTGGCGCCGCACATCAAACGGATCGGCTACGACGTCGTGGAAGTGCCGATCGAGGGCGTCGGAGAGCTCGAGTACAAGGAAGTCGGCCGCATCGCGCGCGACGCGGGGCTCGACGTCAGCATCTGCGCGGTGATCGGCGCGGACCGCGATTTGCTGGATGCGAACGCTGCCGTCCGTGCCAACGGGATGTCGTACGTGCGTCACAGCATCGACGCCGCCGCGACCACCGGCTCGCCCCACGTCGTCGGTCCGCTCTACAGCGCGGTTGGGCGTACGTGGCTCGCGACCGCGGATGAGCGCCGGCGCGATCTCGACTTGCTCGTGCAAGAGCTGTCCGAGCTCGCGGCATATGCGTCTGACAACGGGATTGCACTGTGCATCGAGCCGCTGAACCGGTTCGAGACGAGCTTCATCAACACGGCAGAGCAGGCGGCAGACGTCGTGGATCGCGTCGGCAGCCCCTCGTGCGCCATCGTCCTCGACACGTTCCACATGAACATCGAGGAGCTCTCGATGGGCGATGCCATTCGCACGGCGGGACACCGGTTGCGGCACTTGCAAGTGTCGGACAACCATCGCGGAACGCCGGGCGACGGCCACGTGCCCTGGCAGGAAGTCGCGGGCGCGTGCCGGGAGATCGGCTATCGGGGAGCCGTCGTGATCGAGACGTTCACGACGGAGGTCAAATCCATCGCGCGGGCCGTGTCGATCTGGCGTCCGCTGGCGGCCTCACAGGATGCGCTGGCCAGCGAAGGGCTGGCGTTCCTGCGAGGGATCTTCGCCGACAAGCCGTGAAGGCTGTCGCGGCCGACGGCCAACCAGGAAGATCACGAAGCGCACGAAGATCACCAAGCATCATTTGTTCACGTCGTGGTCTTTGTGAGTTTCGTTGTCTTCGTGATGCGCCGCTGTGCGCCATGACGGCGCTTTGCTTCTTCAATCAATTCCACGTTGCGATCGTACGACGGCCGTCCGGCGATCATGGCGGGCGGGTAATGGTGCTGCGAATACACGGGATAGGCTTCCGTGCGCAGGTGCGCGAGCATGGCGTGTCCGGTGCGCGTCTCGCGCTCGTGACGCAGTGCGGTGATGTCGATCGGGGCGATCACGATTCGTTCGCCGGGGCCGGGTGAGGCATCGGCGAGCAGGCGACCATCGTAGTCGACGATCTGGCTTCCGCCGGGCCATGAGTACGGCGGGTAGTGCCGCAGGCTCGCGCCCTGATTGGCCGCAACGACGAATGCCGTGTTCTCGAGTGCGCGGCAGCGATTGACGATCGTCCACCAGCTCATCGGCTCTGTCGCGCCCCACGGGTCCATGTAGGCGGAGACACGGACCAGCACCTCCGCACCGTTTGCGGCAAGCTGGCGGATGGCTTCGGGGAACAGCCAGTCGTAGCAAATCGCACACCCGATGCGCCCGATCGGCGTGTCGGCGACAGGAAAGAGCGGATCGACGTAGCCCTCGATCTCATGCGGGCTCGAATGGACCTCATACGGAATCCAGGGATTCACCTTGCGGTACTTGTAGAGAATTCCCTCCGGTCCGATCAGACACGTCGTGTTGAACGCGACGTCCGGCCAGCGCGGATCCACTTCGATCATCGTCCCGCTCTGGATGTAGATCCCGTGCTCGCGCGCCTTCGCCTCCAGACGATCCGTGTGCTCGTTCGGAATCGGCACGGCGATCGTGTCGAGCAGTTCGCCGAGCGTCGGGTAGACCGGCGCCGCGTGCGCGAACTCCGGAAATACGACCAGACGGACGGGCAGGAACGGCGCGCTGCCGGCGACGGCGGCGTCGGTCATCGCCAGTATGCGATCGGTGTTCGCGCGCATCGACGGACGATCGAGCGGGTTCGGCAGGTCCGTCTGGCACGCCGCGGCCGAATAGCGGATCACGTCAGTGCTCACGCGACTGCGCTCCGTGGCCCAGTTCGTGGGGCGGTCCTTTCAGGGCCGCCGCCGCATCGATTGATGGAACCGATCTCGTCACCACCCGCGTGTTGTATCGCTCGAGATAGTCCAAGTGCGCCTTCGTGCGCGGATAGTGCTCGTCGGGTGCGTACGGATACCGCGTCATCCGGTGGAAGGGCAGCGGCCCGACCGTATCGGGACGCGCGGAGCGCGGATTCATCTCCTTGCTGAAGCCGTTCGCGTAAAGGAGGAACGTTCGCGACCAGCCAGGCGGGCGCGGCCGTAGCGACGCCGCGTCGAAGGAGAGCGCGATCTCGTCGCCCGGCTGAGAGATGACGAACATGTCGTCCGTCCGTGCCACAAGCGCGCGGACGTCGCCTTCACGCGTATAGCGGCCGGTCATCACCTTCCACGGTGCGACACGCGTCACTCGGTCATAGTCGTAGCCGAAAGGCTCGCGGCCATCGGGAGAGGTTTCCTTCGAGAAGCCGCGCCAGTGGAGATCGGCGGAGACGGGATTCAGCCGGGTGATCTTCCGCCTGAAGGCGGAA
>JAICSD010000196.1 GCA_025937075.1 Vicinamibacteria bacterium
CGCGCCGCTGCGCTCGCGCCCACGCGTCGAACGTATCGAGCAGGCGATCCATCTTCAGATCGGCGAGCGCGAACAGGTTGCGCAGTCCGCCCGAGAAGAGCGCGCGGCCCTCGCGGACGGCGGCCAGCCGCCCGACGAGCTCGACGCCGGCATCGGTCAGCGCGTTCAGATCGAGCGTCAGACGATCTGGCGTGCCGACGAGCTGCGGCGACGGCAGCTGGCGCGCGCGCGTCAGATCGTCGATCTCGTCGTAGCGCTGATTCCAGACGCCGGACGCGTCCATCCACCACAAGACGTCGCGCCCGCGATAGGTCCTCGGCAGACGCACGTGCTCGCCGACAGACAAGGTGACGTGCCGCCCGGAGCGATGGATCTCGTCGGCGAGTTGCACGCCGGTGGCGGACGCGCCGACGATCAGCACGCCCCCCTCCGGCAACTGATCCGGATTGCGGTAATCGAACGGTGTCAGCTGCTCGATGGAGGACGGAATCGCCTGCCGCAGGGACGGAACGTTCGGCAGATTGCACGCGCCGCTCGCCAGCACGAGCGCGCGGCAGGTGAACGCGCCGTTCGCCGTCGCGACGAGGTAACCCTCGTCGCTTCGGCTCACCGACGTGACAGTCGTGTGCGTGCGCACGGGCGCGCGCGTGCGCGCGGCATAGCCCGAGATGAAGTCGATGACCTCGGCCATCGTCATGAAGCCGTCGGGGTCGGCGCCTTCATAACGACAGCCCGGCAGCCGGGTCTGCCAGTTCGGCGTCAGGAGCCGGAGCGAATCCCAGCGCTCCCGCCGCCAGGAGTTCGCCGCTTCGCCCCGCTCGAGTACGACGTGGTCGATCGAGCGCTCCGTCAGGCAGCGGCTGACGGCCAGGCCTGTATGCCCGGCCCCGATCACGAGCGTGGTGACCCGTTCGATGTTCGGCCCTACACGACTTCGACCGTGACGTTCGTCGGGTTCGTCACGAGGTCGTACACCGCCGAGCGCTTCTGCGACTGTGCGACGAGCGCTTCGATGTCCTTCTTCGGCGCGTCTGCGTCGATATGGAACGTCACCTTGATGTTGTCGTAGCCGTTGCGCACGTCGCTGTCGATCCCGAGGATGCCCTGGATGTCCATGTCGCCTTCGAGCTTCGCCTCGACGGACCGCAGCTGGATGCCGCGGTTCTGCGCGACGGCCGCAACACCAGCGGTGAGGCAGCTCGCAAGCCCCACGAGGACGTATTCGACGGGCGTCGCGCCGAGATCCTCGGACGCGAAGACCTCCGGATGGTCGGCCTCGAACGAGAACTCCGTCTTGTGCTGCTGCTCGGCGCCGAGCCCGTGGAATTCCTGAATCTTCGTCCGGCTGTGCGTGCCGTTCTGCCATTTGCAGGTCGCGCGCCACTTGAACTTGGCTGCTTCCGGCGCATTCTTCAGCGCTTCGCGCGCGGCGAGCAGCGCGTCGACATTCACTCCGTTATTGACACTTGTTTCGGCCATCGTCCTGCTCCTCGATGACAATTCACGATCGTCCGGTCCGTCTGGCGCAAGCTCCGGATCATACATCGGCGGCGGCCGCCGTTGTGATGGAGCGCTCGGCGCCGCTGCCGGATCCAGATCCGCGTCGTGCCGCCGTTCGTCCGCGGCTGCATGTCTTCAGGCGATATGATCACGGGATGGCCACGCCCGCGTCGAAAGCTTCCCACGAGCCCGCTGCGCAGCGCGGCGCGTCGACAGGCACCGGGCCGTCCCAGACGCGCTCGAGGAAAGGCGGGCAGGCCGCGGGCTCCGTGGGGACCGTCGAGACGAAGTTCCTGGATCTTCCAGCGCCGCTGGCGCTCGACTGCGGGCGCACGCTGCATCCGGTGCGCGTGGCTTACGAGACGTACGGAACGCTCGCACCGGCGCGCGACAACGTGATCCTCGTCTGCCACGCGCTGAGCGGCGACGCTCACGCGGCGGGATCTTCGAAAAGACCCGACGCGACAGCGACGAGAGACGGCTTCCGCGCCGACGAGCGCGATGCGGGCAAGGGTCGCGGTCTCGGCTGGTGGGACGGCATGATCGGACCGGGCAAGGCGTTCGACACGGATCGGTTCTTCGTCGTCAGCACGAATCTTCTCGGAGGCTGCCGCGGGACGACGGGTCCTTCGTCGACGAATCCTGCGACGGGCCGTCCGTATGGCTCCGATTTTCCGGTGATCACCGTCGCAGACATGGTTCGTGCGCAGCACGCGTTCCTGCGCGAGATGGGGATCATGCGGCTGGCGGCCGTCGCCGGCGGCTCGCTGGGAGGAATGCAGGCGCTCGAATGGGCGGTGCTCTATCCCGCCGAGGTCGACGCCATCATTCCGATCGCGAGCACGCACGCGCTCCACACGCAGGGCGTCGCGTGGAATGCGATCGCGCGAAATGCCATCACTTCGGATCCGGACTGGCAGGGCGGCCACTATTACGGCACCGGCCACACACCGAGCGCGGGCATGGGCGTCGCGCGGATGGTGGGCCACATCACGTACCTGTCCGCGGGATCGCTGGAGAGCAAGTTCGGGAGGCGGCTGCAGTCGGGCGGCGACGTCCGGTACGACCTCACGCACCCCGAGTTCGAGGTCGAAAGCTATCTCCGTTATCAGGCGGACGCGTTCGTCAAGCGCTTCGACGCCAACACATACCTGTACATGTCGCGCGCGCTCTCCTACTTCGATCTCGCGCGGCAGTACGGGAACGGCCGGTTGGACGATGCGCTTCGCAACGTGTCCGCGCGGACGCTGCTCATCGCTTTCAGCTCGGACTGGCTCTATCCGCCCTCAGGGTCGCAGGACATCGCCGACGCACTTCGTTCCGTCGGCGCGGCCGTCGACCTCCACGTGATCGAAGCGCCGTACGGACACGATTGCTTTCTGCTGGAGGAGGCGCGGCAGACGCCCATGATTCAGAACTTCTTGGCGCGCTAGCACGTCATGGACAATTTTCGCGAGTTTGGATTCGATACGCGTCAGGTGCACGCGGGACAGCGCCCGGACCCGAATACCGGCGCGCGCGCGGTGCCGATCTATCAGACGACCAGCTACGTCTTCGAGGATCCCGAGTCGGCGGCCGCGTACTTCAACCTGCAGGAGTACGGGAACACCTATTCGCGCATCATGAACCCGACGGTCGCGGTCTTCGAGGAGCGAATGGCCAACCTCGAAGCGGGCTGCGGCGCGGTGGCATTCGCGAGCGGCATTGCCGCACAGGCGGCGGCGCTCTTCACGCTGCTCACGCCGGGCGACCACGTCGTCTCCTCCGCGGCGCTGTACGGCGGCACCGTGAACCAGTTCAAGCACATGCTCCGCAAGATGTGCGTAGAGCTGACGTGGGTGAACCCGGACGATCTGGATGCGTGGAAAGCGGCTGTGCGGCCGAACACGAAAATGATGTACGGCGAAACGATCGGCAATCCTGCCGGCAACGTTCTCGATATCGAGGCGGTCGCGCGCATCGCGCACGAGCACGCCATGCCGCTGCTCGTCGACAACACGTTCGCGACGCCGTATCTCTGCCGTCCGATCGAGTGGGGCGCGGACATCGTCCTGCACTCGGCGACGAAGTTCATCGGCGGACACGGCACCAGCATCGGCGGGATCGTCGTCGATTCCGGGCAGTTCAACTGGTCGAACGGCCGCTTTCCGGTCGTGGCCGATCCATCGCCCGCGTACCACGGGCTGCAGTTCCACGAAACGTTCGGCACGTACGGCTACCTGATGAAGCTGCGCGCCGAGACGCTGCGTGACCTCGGCGCGGCGATGAGCCCTTTCAATGCGTTCCTGTTCATCCAGGGACTCGAGACGCTGTCGTTGCGGATGGCGCGGCACGTCGAGAACGCGGCTGCCGTCGCGAAGTTTCTCGAGGCGCACGAGCTCGCGTCGAATGTCACGTATCCTGGTCTGGGCGCGAGTCGCTACAGGCCCGTCGTCGAGAAATACCTGCCGAAGGGCGCCGGCGCGGTGTTTTCGTTCGACTGCCGCGGCGGGCGCGCCGCCGGCCAGGATTTCATCCGCGGCGTGACGCTCTGGTCGCACCTGGCGAACGTCGGCGACTCGAAGAGCCTCATCATTCATCCGGCGAGCACGACGCACCGCCAGCTCAGTGACGAGGAGCTGCGTGCCGCGGGCGTGGGGCCGGGTACCATCCGCCTGTCGGTGGGGATCGAGTCCGTCGACGATCTGATCTGGGATCTCGAGCAGGGTTTTGCCCGAGCCGCGGCCTCCGCATCCGCGGAGATAGCCTCCCGATGATGCCGACGTTCGATCTGGCGCGCTATCAGGATCCGCAGACGATCCAGCGCGTGATCCACAACGCGAAGACGGTCGCGATCGTCGGGTTGTCGAACAATCAACTCCGCGCGAGCAACTTCGTCGGGTTCTACCTCAGACGGCACGGATACACCGTGATTCCGGTCAACCCGCGGGAGCCGGAGATCCTCGGACAGAAGAGCGTACCGCGCCTCGCGGACGTCCCCGTACACGTCGACATCGTGAACGTCTTTCGCGCGCCGGACGCCCTGCCCGAGATCGCCAGAGACGCCGTCGCGATCGGCGCCGGCAGCCTGTGGTGTCAGTTCACCGTGATCAACGAGGAGGGGGCGCGCATCGCCGAAGCCGGGGGACTCTCCGTG
Source organism: Vicinamibacteria bacterium (assembly GCA_025937075.1). The sequence goes on from JAICSD010000196.1 coordinate 4,637, forward strand.
ATCATGGATCGCTGCATCAAGGTCGAGCACGCGCGGTACATCGGCCGAATGCACTGGCTCGGCTTCAACACGCAGCGCATCACCTCCGTCCGCGGCGGCCTGCAGTAGTCGAACGCGATCGGCAGATGCTACGCTCCGCCTTCGGATGGCACGACGGGATGACGTGATGAAAGCAACGGCAGCACTTCTGGCTGCAGTGATCGGCGTCGCGAATGTCGCACGGGCCGGCGCCGATCCGCTGAACTGCGATCTGACGCAGTACAAGCCTTCCGCCGGCCTGACCGCGGCCGCAACAGACGACCTGCTGACGACAGAATGGCGCGGCGATCACGGCGCCGACCTTCGAGCGCGCTTCACCATCGTCAACGGACAGCCGGTGGTGCGCGAGCTGGCCATTCGGCGGGCGTCCGGAGCGTGGACGCTCCTCGGCGAGAGCCTCGCGCCGGAGTATCGCGTCGTGACCGGCGTGCGCCGCATGACCAATCAGCAGGCGGACCCGCTGCGCGCGGCGGGCGTGGAGCTGACGCCTGACGTCATTGCAAAGAACCGCTGGTATGCATTCTGGGACGCGCCGCTGTACATCCCGCCGGCCGGCCAGAAGCCCTCGCCGGATCGCGTCCTGGGTCCACCGCGAACGCCTTCGGAGATCCGGCGCGCCACCGCATCGTTCAACACGTCGTCATGCAGCGTGAAGACGGACGGCGCAAGTCTCGAGGTGACCTTTCCGGGCCTGACGATGGGAATCTTTTCGGGCGACCTGCGGTTCACGGTGTACCGCGGCACGAATCTGATCCGGATGGATGCCATCGCCAGCACGCGCGAAGAGTGGGTCGCGTACAAGTACGAAGCAGGCCTGAGCGGCTTCTCGACTCAGCTGACGCCGCGGGTCGTGTGGCGCGACACCGGCGGCCATCAGCAACAGTACGCGTTCGGCGGCGTGAAGAACGAGACGATCGTGCCGGTGAAGGCGGCCAATCGCGTGCTGATCGCGGAGGGCCGTGCCGCCTCACTCGCCGTGTTCCCGGCGCCGCACACGTTCTTCTTCACGCGCGAGATCGACACGAATCTCGGGTACGTCTGGTACCGAAAGGATGACGCGAGCCGCTTCGGGCTGGGCATCCGCCAGGCCGACGGCGAAGAGGTGCGGCAATACGTCGAGAACTTCGCGCTGTTCAATGCGCCGCCAGGAACGCTCCAGCACATGGGCGTGTACTTCTATGCGAGCCCGGGCGCCGCGGCTGGCGCGCGGGCGTCCGTCCTGGCCTTCACGCATGACGACACGTTCACGCCCATTCCCGGCTACAAGACGATGGTGAACCACTTTCATCTGCGGTTCACCGAGCGCGTCCGCGCGTCGGGCTCGTTCGACACGCCGACCCAGGATCTCGCCGCCATGAAGGCGCTCGGCCTCAACATCGTCGGCCTGAGCGACTTTCACGGCGACCTGCATCCCAACGATCCCGGCCCGATGCGGTTCACCGATCAGAAGGATTATCGGGAGGCCACCCGTCGAGCGTCTGATGCCGACTTTCTCGTGACACCCTGGGAAGAGCCGAGCGCGTACTTCGGCGGGCACTACAACATCATGTTTCCGCAAAACGTCTACTGGTCGAAGGTCCGGCAGTCGGGTCAGCCGTTCGCCGCAGACGATCCGGCATACGGCAAGGTCTATCACACGGGAAGCGCAGAGGACGTCCAGAAGATGATGGATGCCGAAGGCGCCTATTGGTATCACGCTCACCCGCGGACGAAGGGGACGACCGGTTACCCGGATCTGATCTTCGACAAGCCGTGGCTGAAGAACGATCGGTATCTCGGCGTGGCGTTCAAGCCAGGCATGGGGATGGACCTATCCGAGCGCCGGCTGTGCGAATGGCGATGCTTCGACGTCACCGACACGATGAACAATCGCTTCGCGCACACCGGCCTGCAGCCGAAGTACATCATCGCGGACATCGACACGTATCAGAAGGGTCCGGAGGACGACCTCTATCCCAACTTCCCCGTGAACTATGTGAGGCTCGAACGGACCCCCGGGCCGGACGATGACTGGAGTCCCGTGCTCGCGGCGCTTCGCAAGGGAGACTTCTTCGTCACGACCGGAGAGATTCTCATCCCGCGCTACAGTGTCGACGGCCGCGGCGATCGGCGAGTCATCAACGCCGATGTCGAGTGGACGTTCCCGCTGTCATTCGTCGAAGTCGTTTGGGGAGACGGATCGACAATCGATCGGCAAATCATCTCCGCGACCGACCTTCCTCCCTTCGGCACGAAACATTTCACGATACCGTTCGATGCGAAGGGAAAGGCGTGGGTGCGGTTCGCGGTCTGGGACTCGGCCGGCAACGGTGCGTTCGTGCAGCCGGTGTGGGTCAACGCGCGCCCCTGACCGCTCGCTTACAGGCGATGGCGCCCCGATCGGTCGGGGAGTGACGCAACCGTCCAGAACAGCGAGTTGTCGAACAGGCCGAGAAACTGATCTCTCGTCACGACCCTGGATCCGTTGACGCGCTCGGTCAGCGCCAGCAGCGACTCGAATTGGCGGCGTGGAATTCTCCCGAGCTCGGCACGCTGCGCAAGAGCCGCTGAATCGATCAGACGCTGCGCGAGCTTGTGGCTGATGGTCCGAACGGCCCAGGCCGGGTGGCGCAGGACCAGACGGTCGAACGCCGGTTTCGTGAGCGTGGCGATCTGGGTGTCACGAATCGCGACGACGGTGGCGGTGCGTTTTTCGCCGGTGACCACCGCGATTTCGCCGATGACCTCTCCTGCGCCAAGTTCGGCGACTGCGCGCTCCTCTCCCTGACCGTTGCGCACGAGGACGCGTACGCGTCCGTTGATGATCAGGCAAAGAGAATCACCGGGCTCGCCCTGCCGAACGGACGAGCGTTGTCTCGCCAACCGCTTCTACGGTTGCCGCCGCGGGGTCGTCTGACACGAGCCCCATCTCGCAGACAGTCTCTCCCGGGCTCACGTAGAACAGCACCCGCGAGACCCCGCGTGGCGTTTCCGAGATGACGCGGAGCTGCCCCGAAATGACGACGTACAGCGTTCGATGTGAGTCGCCCTGCGCGACGACAACCGCCTCGTCTGGGAGCGTCACCGGCCTGAAATCCGGAGTCAGCGCACGGAGGTCGGCTGCGTTGACGCCGCTGAATGCGGGGGCGGCGCACAAGAAGTCGGCGAGGTCGCTGACGCTCAGAGACACGTGTGATTCGCTGAAGCGAGGTCATTATTGCAGAGGATCATTCGCCGTGTGATGTGGCGGCGCCTTCAGTCCTGCTCGTCGCGCGGCACCGTGAACGCAATCGTTGTGCCCCGGCCCGGCTCGCTCAACGCGCTGATCTCGCCGCCATGCGCGA
>JAICSD010000544.1 GCA_025937075.1 Vicinamibacteria bacterium
AAGTCGGGGCCATCATCGCGATCGAGCGCGAGATCGGCTTGCGCAACTACATCGAGAGCGGGATCCCGCTGGACGCCACGCTCACGTACGATCTGCTCGTGACGATCTTCCAAACGGCGTCGCCGCTGCACGACGGCGCCGTCATTCTTCAGGAGGGCAGGATTGCCGCGGCCGCGTGCTTCCTGCCGCTGACGGTCAATCCGCGGCTCAGCCGCGATCTCGGCACGCGCCACCGGGCGGCGATCGGCCTCACCGAGGAGAGTGATGCCGCGGCGGTCGTTGTCTCCGAGGAGACGGGGCAGATCTCGGTCGCGCTGAACGGGGAGATCGATCGTTCGCTGTCGCCGGACGACCTGCGCGTGACGCTGCGTTCGCTCATCACGGCGCGGGGAGCGCGCGTGCGCCCTGCGTACGACGCCTGATGCGGTATCACCCCTTCCACCATTTAGGGCTGAAGATGCTCGCGATCGCCCTCGCCGTCCTGCTGTGGCTGACGGTCGCGGGCGAGCACGTCGTCGAGCGCAGCCTTCGCGTGCCACTCGAGTTCCGCAACATTCCGCAGGCGCTCGAGATCGTCGGGGACACGCCGGACAACGTCGAAGTCCGCGTACGCGGCAGCTCCGCGGTGCTGAGCCGCCTGCAGCCGGGCGAGATCGTCGCGGTGCTCGACTTGAGCGCGGCGCGGGCGGGCTCGCGGCTGTTCCATATCCGCAACGACGAAGTGCACGCACCCTTCGGCGTCGATATCGCGCAGGTCGTGCCGGCGACGCTCTCGATCGAGCTCGAGAAATCCGCGCAGCGCGTGGTGCCCATCATCCCCGCACTCGAAGGCCAGCCCGCCGCGGGCTTCGTCGTCGGCAAGATGATTTCGGAGCCGGCGACCGTCGGCATCGTGGGGCCCGATACGCGCGTCCGTCAGGTGGCGGAAGCGACCACCGAGCCCATTTCCGTCGCGGGTGCACGGTCGCGTGTGCGCGACGTCGTCACCGTTGGCGTGGCCGATGCGTCCGTCCGCCTGGCGCAGCCGTTGGCCGCGACCGTCGTCGTCGAGATCACGGCTGCCCCGGTGGAGCGCACCGAAACTGGCGTCCCGGTGCGATGGCGCAATCTCGGAGCGGACCTTCACGCGCAGGTCACGCCGCCCGTCGTGCGCGTGACGGTCCGCGGCTCGCGCGAAGCGTTGAGCAGCCTGAAGGGTGATGCCATTCAGGCCTTCGTGGACCTTGCTGGCCTCGGACCTGGCCGATACAATCTACGCGTCCAGGTCGATCCGGCGGAGGCGTATGCGGTGACGGCAATCGAGCCTGCCGTCGCGGCGGTCTCGATCAGATAGTCCCATCATTCATGTCCAGGCTGTTCGGTACTGACGGCGTCCGCGGCACCGCGGGCGAATACCCCCTCGATCACGAGACCGTCGCGCGGCTCGGCGCGGCACTCGTCCGCGCGATGCGAGCGGGGGATCCCGCGGAGTCCAGACGCCCGCTGCGATTTGTCGTCGGCCGCGACACGCGAGAGTCGGGCGAATGGATCGAGCGGGAGCTCGGACGCGGCGTGCACGCCGAAGGGGCGGCGATCACGACGGCCGGCGTGATTCCGACCCCTGCGATCGCCTATGTGACGCGCGCCATGGGCTTCGATGCGGGCATCGTCATCAGCGCATCGCACAATCCATTTCAGGACAACGGCATCAAGGTCTTCTCGGGGCGCGGCGAGAAGTTCACCGAAACGCTGGAGCGGCAGGTCGAAGCCATCATCGCGGACCGGAGCTGGACCGTGCCGGACTCCGGGACGCCGCCGGTCGACCGCACCGACGTCGTCGACG
>JAICSD010000193.1 GCA_025937075.1 Vicinamibacteria bacterium
ACGCGGTGCCGATCACGCTCGGTCAGGAATTCAGCGGGTTCGCCGCGAACGTCCGCCACGCAACGGACGACCTCGAACATGCCGCGGCGCCGTTACACGAGCTGAACCTCGGCGCGACCGCCGTTGGAACGGGCCTCAATGCCGGCGACGAGTACGCGGAGCGCGCGATCCGTACGCTGTCCGAGCTGACGAGCCTGGCGCTTCGCCCCGCGGAGAATCGGTTTCGCGTGACGCAGAGCATGGGCGACGTGCTCGCGTATTCGGGAGCGCTGCGGCGTCTGGCCGTGGAAGTCAGCAAGATCGCATCTGACCTTCGGCTGCTCAGCATGGGCCCGCGTGCCGGCCTCGCGGAAATCGCGCTTCCCGCCGTGCAACCTGGCTCGTCCATCATGCCGGGAAAGGTGAACCCGTCAATTCCGGAAATGGTCAACCAGGTCTGCTTTCAAGTCATCGGCTGCGATTTGGCGATCGCCGCCGCCGCAGACGCCGGACAGCTCGAGCTCAACGTGATGATGCCCGTGATCGCCTGGAACGCGCTGCACGCGTCCACGATTCTGCGCCAGGCGATGATCGTCCTGGCCGACCGCTGCGTCCGCGGCATCCGCGCCGACGAAGCGCGATGCCGCGAGCTGCTCGATCGCAGCACCGCCGTTGCGACGGCGCTCAGCCCGTACATCGGCTACGCCGCAACCGCCGAGATTGCGAAGGAGTCGGTGAAGACGGGGCGACCCGTTCGCGATCTCGTGCGCGAGCGCAAGCTGCTGCCCGACGAAAAGCTCGATGACATCCTCTCCCCCGAAGCAATGACGCAGCCGGGCGTCAAAGGCACGGCGCAGTGACCGGACGCGCAGCGGCGTTCCTCGCGGCTGCCCTCCTGCTGACTTCGGCAAACGCTGTCGCTCAGCACACACGGCTCTTTCGGCCCGAGGATCTGGGCCAGCTCGAAGGACCCGATCGCGAGCTCTGGCAGCGCCCAGAACAGATCATGGACTCGCTGTTCATCGGCGAGGGCAGCACGGTCGCGGACCTTGGCGCTGGCGGCGGCTGGTTCACGATCCGGCTCGCGCGACGCGTCGGTCCCAATGGAAAGGTCTATGCCGAAGACGTTCAATCGCAGATGATTCACGCGATCGACGGGCGCGTCCGCGGCGAGGGGCTGCACAACGTCGAAACGGTTCTGGGGACGCAGCCCGACCCGCGGCTGCCAACCAATACGCTCGACGCCGTCCTCATCGTCGACGCATATCGCGAGATGGAGCAGCCGATCACGCTGTTGCGAAACGTCGCGCACGCGCTGAAGCCATCGGGTCTCATCGGCATCGTCGATTTCACGAAGGAAGGCAGCGGACCCGGTCCGACCCTGGAGGAACGCGTCGATCCGGATCGGGTGATTCACGATGCCGAATCCGCCGGCCTGGAGCTGCGCCGCCGCGAAGGCTTTCTGCGGTATCAGTACCTGCTGATCTTCGGCCTGCCGTCTCGATGACGCCTCCCCGCTTCTTTGCCGACCACCAGCGGCTGGTGTCGGCCGAGCTGCATCGCCTGCTCGAAACCGGCGACAGCCCTGTCGAGCGCGCGATGGCCTATACGGCGCTCGCACCTTCCAAGCAGGTGCGTGCGGTGCTGACGCTATCCTCGACCGAGTTGTGCAACGGCGCCGCGGCTCGCGCCGTTCCTGCCGCCGCGGCAATCGAGCTGGTGCACGCGTCATCACTGATTCTCGACGATCTACCGTCGATGGACGATGCGCCGCTGAGGAGAGGGAAGAGGGCGAATCACCTCGAGTGCGGAGAGGCGGTTGCGATCCTGGCGGCGTTCGGGCTGCTCAATCTCTCCTTCGCGACGCTCACGCGCACGTACGAGCCGGCGCTCGCCGCGCGGCTCGCGTCTCTCGTCGCGGACGCCGTTGGGCCCGCTGGCCTCATTGGCGGACAAGCGCTCGATCTGCAGGCAACGGATCAGTCGATCGGTTTCGAAATCCTGGAGCGCATTCACCGCGGCAAGACCGGCGCGCTCTTCGTGGCCGCGGCATGCTGCGGCGCCGTCATTGCCGGTGCGCGCGCGGACGCGCTTGGCGCGCTCACGACATACGCGAAGAACCTCGGCCTCGCGTTTCAGATCGTCGACGACCTGCTGGACGTCGAGGGCGATCCGGCGCAGACGGGCAAGGCCGTCCGCGCCGATGCTAGAAAGACGACGTTCGTGTCGTTCAGCGGCGTCGACGGCGCGCGGCAGCTCGCGTGGGAGTTGTGTCAAACCGCCGACCGCGCGCTCGCGCCGTTCGGATCGCGCGCCGATCGACTGCGTGAGCTGTCCGCGTTCGTTGCCGCGAGGCGGTTGTGACGGAGACCACTCGCGGGGCCGGTCAGCAGGAACGCGTCGACGATCTACGTCAGCAGCTTCGCGCCCTCGGCTATCTCGACGCGGGCGTCGATCGATTCCTGCTGGCGCCGGCGCGCGCGTCGGGCAATCCGTTCGGCGTCGCGGTGAAGTCCGGAATTCGTGTGGGCCTGCTGGCAGGCGCGATGCTCGGGCCGGCGGCGGCGATCGGCGTCGGCGCGCGGATTCCCGGCTTGATCAGCGGGCCGCGCGATGCGCTCGTGATCGCGGTGTACTTTGCCGCGCTCTTCATGGTCGTGTTTGCCGCGGCGGCCGCTGTCGTTGCGATTCCGGCGTTCCTGCTCGCTCGGGCGCGCGGCGGCCGGACCACGGCGCGTGCGCGACTCATCTCGACGGCGTCGGGCTTGCTCGTCGGAATCGGCTGTCTCGTCTATCTCACGCTCTGGTGGCGAACGGCGAACGCCGGCCTGGGATGGCAGTCGCCCGTCCTCACGGCACTCGCGCTGCTGCTTGCCGTCGCGATCAGCTTCACCCTCGGGCATGCGGTCCGCATCACAACCCTTGGCGTCATCGCCACGGCTGCCGCGACGGACTCGCTGCCCGCTCCACCGCGCCGGTCGTGGAGGCTTGTCACCGCGGGCGCGGTGCTCGCGTTCCTGGGGGCGGCGGCGCTGCTCGTCACAACGACCTCCGCGGAGCCGGCTGCTGATGTTCCGCCGCGGTTAACAGTGATCTCCAGCGGCATGCGCGTGCGCGTGATCGCCATCGATGGCGTCGATCCGCAGCTGTTCGATCTCGACCGATGGCTCGGGGGCATCCGTGAGCAGGTCGGTTGGCGGTATCGGCTCGTAGCGGAGGACACCTCCGATCCCGCGCGAATCTGGACGACGATCGCCACGGGGGAACCGCCCTCCGTCCACGGCGTGCAGGCGATCGAGACGCGGCGAGTGGCAGGACTGCAGGGAATCCTGTCGTCCGACCGCAGCGGGATCGGGCGCGCGCTCCAGGGTGCAACGGATCTCGTGCGTCTGACCCGTCCGTCCGTGGCAAGCCGCGACGAGCGCCAGTCGATGACCTTCTGGGAAGTCGCGGAGCAAGCTGGGCTTCGGACGGCTGTGGTGAACTGGTGGGCGACGTGGCCTGCCCTCGCCACAACAGGCGTGATCGTCACGGATCGTGCCGTGTTGCGGCTGGAGCACGGCGGCGCGCAGGATGCGGAAATCGCGCCGGCGGATCTATATCCCGCGCTCGCCGTTCAGTGGTCCACCATCCGACAAGCGGCAACGGAGCAGGCATCGGCGGCATTCAAGGACATCACCGATCGAGGGATTGCCGACGCACTGCGCCGCTCGGCGACGCTCGATGCGACGATGGTCGGTCTTGCGAATGCGATTCCTGGTCCACCGCGTGATCTCGATGTCCTGTACCTCCCCGGGCTCGATATCGTTCAGCACACGATCCTCGGCGCGCGCGATGGCGCTCCGCTCGCGCCCTCGGCGGTGAACGCGCGTGTCTCCGCGCTTCGTGCGTATGAATACTTTCTTCGAAGCTTGCTCGGCTCGTGGCTGAACCCGAACGCAGGTGAGATCGTGATGCTCGTGACAGAACCAGGTCGCGTGGCCGGAAATGCCGCCGGGACGATCACGATCGCCGGTGCGCCAGGAACTGATATGGAGCCGCCGGTGATCGGAAGTGCGGCGGTCGTAGACATCGCGCCCACGGTGCTTCACCTGCTGGGCGTTCCGCTGAGCCGGGAACTGGCGGGGCACCCGCTGTTGACGCCGTTCCCGTCGCGAGTCCCTCCACCGGTATCGAGTTACGGTCGCCCATTCACGAGCGCCGCGCCGCGGTCAGGAAAACCGCTCGATCAGGAGATGATCGATAGACTGAGAAGCCTCGGGTATGTGAGGTGATCGTCGGAGGCGGCCCTGAAAGGGCCACCCTACGGTCGTGGCGCGGGCCTTTCAGGCCCGCGTGCCCAGCAGCCGCCACGCTGACGGCAGCACCGCGGCTGCGAGGACGACCTTCAGAAGATCAGCCGGCAGGAACGGAAGCAGGCCGACGGCGATTGCGCGCGCGAGTCCACCCGACGCAGGCCCCCAGGCGATCCACGCCACGCCGCACGAGAAGACGATCGCGAGGCCGGCGGCCATCGCAAGCACAGAAGTGAGGTAGCGCCGATCGAGACCCCTCACCGCGAGCGCGCCCGTGACGAACGCGGCGAGCGGATAGCTCATGAGATACCCGCCTGTGGGACCGAGCAGACGCGCGATCCCTTGCGGCAGCACCGGCGACGCCGCGAACACGGAAAGGCCTGCGATGCCCGCGGCAAGATACAGGGCCTGGCTGACGAACCCGAGGCGTGGACCAAGGACGGCGCCGCCGAGCAGAACGATCATCGGCTGCAGCGTGAACGGCACGGGCGTGAATGGCAGCGGAACGCTCACCTGCGCGGCCGCAGCCGTCAACATCGTCACGAACAGCACCGCCAGCGCGCGCTGGAGCGTCGTGAGGTCGGCAGCGAACGCGTCCAGCAGGGTCGTGTGATCGGCAGTCCGCACAGTCATTTGGTCGAAAATTCTACTGTATGCGTACAGCACTGACAATCGCGGGCAGCGACTCCGGCGCCGGCGCCGGAATCCAGGCGGATCTGAAGACGTTCGCCGCGCACGGCGTCTACGGCACGTCGGCGATCACCGCCATTACCGCCCAGAACACGCTCGGCGTCGCATCGTGGCAGGCAGTCCCCACCGATCTGGTGATCGCGCAAATCGAAGCGGTCGCCTCGGACATCACACCCCATGCCGTCAAGACCGGGATGCTCGCGACGGCCGCGATCGTCGAAGCCGTCGCGGCTGCAATTGACAGCCTCGAGCTGCCCGACGTCGTGGTCGATCCCGTCATGATCGCCAAGGGCGGCGATCGCCTGCTCGCGGAAGAGGCGGTCGCCATGGTTCGGACAGAGCTGCTGCGCCGCGCGATGGTGACGACCCCGAACGTCCCCGAGGCAGAGGTCCTCGCGGACATGCGGATTCAATCGCGGCACGACATGGAGACGGCCGCGCGGCGAATCCATAAGCTCGGCGCGCGCGTCGTAGTGGTCAAGGGCGGACACCTGGACGGCAACGAGTCCGTCGATGTGGTCGTCACGCCGGACCGCCTGTTCGAGCTGCGTGGGAGCCGGATTCCCGGCCCGCACACGCACGGGACGGGCTGCACCTTCGCCGCAGCCATCGCGGCAAATCTCGCACTCAGGCAGGGCGTCGAGGAATCGCTGCACAACGCGCGCGCGTACCTCGAAGGCGCCCTCGAACACGCTCCGCGTCTCGGCCGCGGACATGGTCCGCTCGACCATTTCTGGCGGACCCGCGTGGCGAAAACCTGACGCGCCCCTTTATACTGCTCGAGGTGGCTTTCTCCCGGTTCAACGTCACGGAACTGCCGCTGGATGCCGCGACGGTCAGTGCACCGCTTGCGCAAAGCGGCGACGGCGCGGTGACTGTCTTCGTGGGGCTCGTGCGCGATCACAACGCCGGACGCCGCGTGCGCTGGCTCGAATACGAGGCCTACCCTGCGCTGGCGCTGAAGGCGTTCGAGAAAATCGCCGACGAAGCCTCGGCCGCCTGGACCGATACACGGCTGGCGATTAGCCACCGTATCGGACGGCTCGAAATTGGCGAGGCAAGCGTGGTGATTGCCGCCGCGAGCCCGCATCGCGCGGAAGCATTCGCCGCGTGCCGCTACGCGATTGAGCGCGTGAAGCAGATCGCGCCGATCTGGAAGCACGAGCACTTCGTCGGCGGCGAGAGTTGGATTGAGGGGGCGACGGCCGATCCCGACGACGAGCGGGCGAGGCTGGACGCGCTGGAGCGCGCGTGCATGTAACGGTAAGGCTCTTCGCGCGCTTGAGGGAGCTGGCGGGAGCCGCGGAGCTACAGCGTGAGTTGCCGGCCGATGCGACGGCGCAGGACGCGTGGGAATCTCTGGCGCGCGAGTGGCCGGCGTTGCGGGGCTACACGGCCAGCATCTCGTGCGCGGTGAACGAATCGTACGCGCGGTTCACGGCGCCGTTGCAGGACGGCGACGAGGTCGCGTTCCTGCCGCCAGTGTCCGGAGGGTGAGCGGGTGCGGGGTGCGGGTGCGAGGTGCAGCGTGCGGCATTGGGGATTCGCGGATTGGGGATTCGGGATAAGGGATTGCGGGATTAGGGATTAGGGATTAGGGCGCTCGTGTTCGATAAGCTGACCGCCGTTGAAACGAAATACGACCAGCTGATGGCCGAGATGGCGGAGCCTGCCGTGCAGGCGGATGCGGCGAAGTTCCGCAGCCACTCCAAGGCAATCGCCGAGATGCAGCCGCTCGTCGACAAGTTCCGCGAGTACAAGGACGTCGTCGCCCAGATCAACGCGACCGAAGAGCTTCTGCAGGATCCCGACATGCGCGAGCTCGCGCAGGAGGAAATGCGGCAGCTCGAGCAGCGGCGCGACGCCCTTCTGGCCGAGATCAAGGTCCTCCTCGTTCCAAAGGATCCGAACGACGTGAAGAACGTCGTGCTCGAAATCCGCGCGGGGACGGGCGGCGACGAAGCCGCGCTCTTCGCGTCCGACCTGTTCCGTATGTACTCACGGTACGCAGAGCGCCAGGCGTGGAAGATCGAAGTGCTCTCAGTGAGCGAGACGGGCGGCGGCGGCACGAAGGAAGTCATCGCGCTGATCGAAGGCAAGAACGTGTACAGCCGCCTGAAGTACGAGAGCGGCGTGCACCGCGTGCAGCGCGTGCCGACCACCGAGGCGAGCGGACGTATTCATACGTCGACGGCTACCGTCGCCGTGCTGCCCGAGGCGGAGGAAGTCGACATCCACATCGATCCGAAGGATCTCCGGATCGATACGTTCTGTTCCAGCGGGCCTGGCGGCCAGAGCGTCAACACGACGTATTCGGCCGTCCGGATCACGCACATCCCGACTGGCCTCGTCGTCTCGCAGCAGGACGAGAAGTCGCAGATCAAGAACCGCGCGAAGGCGATGAAGGTGCTGCGCTCGCGCCTCTACGAGATCGAGCGCCAGAAGCAGCAGGACGCGATCGCGAAGGACCGGCGCTCGCAGGTCGGCACGGGCGAGCGCTCGGAGAAGATCCGCACGTACAACTTCCCGGAGAACCGCGTCACCGACCATCGCATCAAGCTGACGACGCACCGCCTCGACCAGGTGCTGCAGGGTGAGCTCGACGAGTACACCGACGCGCTGACCGCCGACCAGCAGCGCCGCGCGCTCGAAGGGTGAACCTCGGCGACGTCCTACGCGGTGCGACGGAGTACCTGACGAACCACGGCGTCGAGAGCCCGCGCGTCGACGCGGAGCTGATCCTCGCGCGTGCGCTCGGCCTGAAACGGATCGAGCTCTACACCCAGCACGACCGTTCGCTGACGGAGCCCGAGCGCGACGCCGCCCGCGCGCACGTCGTGCGCCGCGGCTCGCGCGCGCCGCTCGCGTACATCCTCGGCGACTGGGATTTCCGCCGGCTGACGCTGAAGACCGACGAGCGCGCGCTCATCCCGCGTCCGGAGACGGAGATCGTCGTCGAGCGCTGCCTCGCGGTCCTCGCCGGCGCGGAGGCGCCGCGCGTCGTCGACGTCGGCACGGGCACCGGCGCGATCGCGCTCGCGCTGAAGGACGAGCGGCCCGACGCGCAGGTGACCGCGACCGATGTGAGCGAGGACGCCCTCGCGCTCGCCCGCGAGAACGCGGCGGCGACCGGGCTCGCTGTCGAGCTC
>JAICSD010000354.1 GCA_025937075.1 Vicinamibacteria bacterium
CCGTCAATGTGGCATCCGGCTCGGCAACGTTGGCGAGCAAGGACATCGGCGTGTGGGCGATCACCAACCTCGGCAGCCTGGCCCTAGGCAACAACGACGCCGGCAATTACACACTCACGGGCGCGACCGGCACAGTAGCTATCGCGGGACGCCCGATAACCTTTACGGTGACGGATATCACGCGAGTGTATGGCGAGTCGACACCAGCGTTCGACTATTCGGTCACGTCGGGCAGCATCGTCAACGGCGACACGTTCGGGACGCCGAGCTTCAGCGTCCCGGCGAGTACCGTCGGGACCCACACGATTACACCAAGTGGGCTGGCGAATCCGAACTATGAAGTCACGATCGTCGCCGGCACTCTCACGGTCACGCCGCGGCCGATCACATTCGCCGCGAACGACGTGACGCGCGTGTATGGCGAGTCGACGCCGGAATTCAGCTATTCAATCAAGGAAGGCACAATCGTGAACGACGACGCGTTCGGGACTCCCGCCTTTACGGTGGCAGGCACGAACGTCGGGACGCACACGATCACGCTGGGCGGTCTGGAGAACCCGAACTACACCGTAAGCTTCGAGACGGGCAACCTGACGGTGACGCCGCGGCCGATCACAGTCAGCGCCGATGCGCAGACAAAGATGTACGGCGAGGCCGATGCGGAATTCGGCTACAAGGTCACGAACGGTTCGCTCGTGAACGGCGATGCGTTCAGCGGAGTGTTGAATCGGGAACAAGGCCAGAATGTGGGGACCTATGCGATTGAGCAGGGGACACTCGCGTTGAGCGCCAACTACACGCTGAGCTACATCGGTGCGAACCTCACGATCACAGCCCGCCCGATCACAGTGACTGCTGACGCAAAAGCCAAGGTCTATGGCGACGGCGAGCCAGGGCTCACTTACCAGGTGACGACCGGTTCCGTTGTGCAGGGGGACAGCTTCACCGGGAGCCTGGAGCGCGCGCCCGGGGGAAATGTCGGGACGTACGCCATTCAACAGGGCACACTCGCGTTGAACAGCAACTATCTTCTGACTTACGTCGGCGCGAGCTTCACAATCAGCCCGCGCCCGATCACGGTGACAGCCGACTCCAAGGCCAAGGTCTACGGATCACCCGACCCGGATCTCGCCTATCAAGTCACGAATGGCACGTTAGTGAGCGGAGACAGTTTCACCGGCGCGCTCACGCGCGCGGCGGGCCAGAACGTCGGGACCTACGCGATCCAGCAGGGTTCCCTGGCCTTGACCAGCAACTACTCCCTGACGTTTGCCGGCGCGAGCCTGGCGATCACGCCCGCTGAACTGATTGTGCGGGCGGATGACAAGCAGAAGGTGTACGACGGCACGCCGTTCACCGCGTTCACGAGCACGATCACGGGGTTCGTGAACGGTGACACGGGAGCGGTCGTATCCGGAGCGGTGAGCTATCAGGGATCTGCGACCACGGCCGTGAACCCCGGCAACACCTACACGATCACGCCAGTCACGAGCGGCTTGACCGCGGCGAACTATACTTTTACCGCGGCGAACGGCACGCTGAGCATCATTTTCGGGACGTGCAGCCCCGCGGTGGGCTTCGGAGGCGTGGTCCTCCCGCCCATCAATTCCGATGGCACCAGCGTTTACCAGCGCAAGGGCGGCAGCACGATTCCCGTCAAGTTCCGTGTCTGCGCAGCGTCCGGGCAATCCATCTCGAATCCCGCCGCCGTGTTTGCCGGCACGGGTGGCCAGTTGACGATGTTGAGTGCCGTCCGCGGAACGATCGAGACCGCCAATGAGGCCGCAATCAACGACATTCCCGACGTCGCGTTCCGCTGGGACGCCTCTGGCCAGCAGTGGATCTTCAACATGGCGACGGCGAATCTCGAGTCCGGAAGCACCTACGTGTTCAGAGTCAACCTGGCGAACGGGAGCATTCCGTTCCGCGTTGGAGTGAAGTAGATCAATCGCCGTTGACGAAGACTCGGGTGAGCGCGGACGCGCCGCCGCCGCGGTCGCCTACACCGTCCGGCCGCTGATCAACCGCACCAGGAAGAGCACGATCGCAATGACCAGCAGAACGTAGATGAAGTTGCCCAGCGTGTATCCGCTGACCATGCCGAGCAGCCACAGAATGATCAGGATGATTGCAATGGTTTCGAGCATGGGAGTCGTCCTCTCTTTGCTTTCGCTCCACACCGCCACGCGCGCCTGCCCACAGGGCACCATGCCCCGCACCGCCCGGACGGGTTGCCGCGTCTCGCGGCTCGAGCGGCCATTTGAGCAACGGCTATGCCACGCACGCGGCGGCGCTGCGAGAAGCAGGCTATCTACTGTCCTGCTTGCAGTTGTCTCTCTCCTCGCCGTTCCTGGGACCGTGCGTGCGCAGGAACCGCCACTCCAGCAGACGCCATCGAGTGTGAAGCCCGATGCATCAGTCCCGGCGTTCCTCGGCGGCGCCGCGCTGGCGCTTGGTGCCCACGAAGGGGGACACCTGCTGTTCGACGGGATTTTCGACACGCACCCGCGGATCGAGAAAGTCTCCTTTCACGGGATCCCGTTCTTTGCGATCACGCACGACCCCGACGCCTCGGATCGCCAGGAGTTCGTGATCGACTCGGCGGGCTTCTGGGTCCAGCAGACAACGAACGAAATCCTGCTGACACGCGACCCCCGCCTTCGTCACAACGCCGGATCCCTCGTGAAGGGCGTGTTCGCGTTCAACGTGCTCGCGTCCGTCGCGTATGCGGGTGCGGCCTTCGCGCGAACAGGGCCGGTCGAGCGCGATACGCGCGGGATGGCGGACGCGCTCCACTGGAAGGAACCACTGATTGGGGCCTTGATCCTGGCGCCGGCGATTCTGGACGCGATCCGCTACTACCATCCCGGCGCGGAGTGGGCCAAATGGAGCTCGCGCGGAGTGAAAGCGGGGATGTTCCTGCTCGTGATCAAATAGGCGGCGCTTCGCTCTTCGGGCCCAGGGCAAACGTCATCGTCCCCTGGACCACGGTCCGGCCGGACACGCGGGCGATGCCGTGCAGCACGCCCATGCGGCTGCGCAGCCGGCGCACGAGCGCTTCGATCTCGACGACGTCGCCCGGATGGACGGGCCGGCGATAGCGCACGCGCTCGATTCCCATGAAGTAGATCAGCCGTTCGCGATTCTCCGGCTTCGCCAGAATCAGGATCGCGCCGACCTGCGCCACCGCTTCCGTCAGGATTGTTGGCGGCAGGACGGGCGTCTCTCCGTTGCGGCGCGCCAGGTATCGCTCGTTCAACGAGACGTTCTTGATGCCGACGATCCGCTTGTCGGGCTCGAACTCGGTGATGCGATCGACGAGGAGAAAGGGATAGCGATGCGGAAGGATCCGCTCGATCGCCGCGTAGTCGAGCGGCAGCTTCAGGGCATCCATGAACTTGCAAGTATAATCCGGAAGATACGGACGAATGCCCCACGGATCTTCCGCCGGCGAGTCCCCCTCTGTGAATCAGACGTCGAGCGTACGAGAGCAGGAGATGCTCACGACGCTCTTCGATCTTGGCCGCCAGGTCACGGCGGTGCTCGATCTCGAAGAGCTGCTCGCTCAGCTGCCACGGCTCATCGGACGGCTCATCGAGTTCGACGCGTTCGCGGTCTACCTGCTCGACGACCGGCGCGGTGAGCTGCGCGTGGCGTACTCCGTCGGATACCCGGCGGGGGACCCTGTTCGGCTCGCTGTCGGAGAAGGACTGGTCGGCACCGCGGTCGCGACGCTCGCGCCAATTCTCGTGAACGACGTTGCCCTGGACCCGCGCTACGTCAACATCGTGCCCGGGATGTGTTCCGAGCTCGTCGTTCCAGTCGTGCACAAGGCACGGCCGATCGGCGCGCTCAACATCCTCAGCCACAACCGCGATCAGTTCTCCGCGTCCGACGTTGCGCTGCTGCGCCAGTTCGGCGCGCATGTCGCCGTCGGGATCGAGAACGCGCGGCTGTTCGAACAGAGCCGCAGCGATGCCGAGGCATTCGAGACGCTTGCGGAGATCGGTCGCGACGTGGCGGCAGTCCTCGATCTCGACGAACTGTTCGCCCGCATCGCGCAATCGATGCGGCGCGTGATCGACTACCGGACGTTCGGCATCCTGCTCCTCAACGAGGCTACGGGCGAGCTCGAGATGCAGTTCGCGGTGCAGTACGGCGAGAAGGTCCAGGTCCCGCACGTGCGCGTCGGTGAAGGGCTCGTCGGCTACGCGGCGCTGCACAAGGAGCCCGTGCTCGTCTCCGACGTCGCGAACGATCCCCGCTACATCCCGCTGGTGCCGGACGTGCGCTCGGAGCTTGCGATTCCGATGCTCCTCAAGGATCGTCTCGTCGGCGTCCTGGATCTGGAGAGCCCCGAGCTCGATGCGTTCACGAAGCGCGACGTCGAGATTCTGACGCTGCTCGCGAGCCAGGCGGCAGTCGCCATCGAAAATGCGCGCCTGTACGAAACGGTTCGCGCGAACGAAGTGCGTCTAGAGAAGGAAGTGAGATTCGCGCAGCGCGTTCAGGCAGCGCTGCTGCCGCTGGGACTGCCGAAGCGCATGCGCGGCGTAGAGGTGGCTGCGAGCTTTGCGCCGGCGCGCGAGCTTGGGGGCGACTTCCACGACTTTCTCTCGCCGGAATCGCACACGCTCGTCGTCGCCGTCGGAGATGTCTCGGGCAAGGGCGTGCCCGCGGCACTGTACAGCGTGTTCGCTGCGGAACTCGTGAGGGGCCGTACCTTCAGGCGCCGCTATCTGCCCGATCGATCGACGCCCGCGAGCCTGCTCTCGTCCGTCAACACGATTCTGAACCAGCGTCAGCTCGAGGAGTACTACTGCACGCTCTGCTACTCCGTGTTCGATCTGAAGCGGCGGATCGTGACGCTTGCCAATTCCGGGCTGCCGTATCCGATTCGATCGAGCGTGGACGGCGTCGCGCAGATCGAGCTGCCCGGTGTGCCGCTCGGGTCGTTTCACGGCACGACCTACGAC
>JAICSD010000436.1 GCA_025937075.1 Vicinamibacteria bacterium
GTGATCACTGCAGGTCGATGCCGTGTGATCACAGGAGTCCAGGAGCTCAGGAGAAGGCCAACAGGAGATCAGGAGTTCAGGAGAAACAATAATTTCTCTTGGTCTCCTGATCTCCTGTGATCACTGCAGGAAGTCGCGGGTCGCGTGCTCGAGGCACTCCGGGCACACGCCGTGGCTGAACTCCGCCTCCGAGTGGGCGCCGAGGTAGATCTCCAGCTGCTGCCAGTAGTCGCGATCGTCCCGGATGCGCTTGCAGTAGGAACAGATCGGCAGCAGTCCTGAGAGCTGCTTGACGTTGGCGAGCGCGCGCTCCAGCTCGCTCACCTTCTGCGCCAGGTTCCGCTGCAGCGTCGCAATCCGCACGCCCGTCTTCAGCCGGGCGCGCAGCACTTCCCAGTCGAACGGCTTCGTGATGTATTCGTCCGCCCCGCCGTCGAAGCCGGTCAGCATGTCGTCGCGCGTGTCGTGCGCCGTGAGGAGGACGACATACGTGGCGCGGAGCCGCGGGGTGGCGCGAATCTCGGCGCACAACGTGAGGCCGTCGGCGCCAGGCATGCTCCGGTCGAGGATTGCCACGAGCGGCGGCGCGTTGCTCTCGAGGGCGCGGCGGGCTTGATCGCCGCTGGCGCAGACGACGGGGTCGTAGCCCCACTTGCGCAATTGAACGCCAAGCCCGTGCCGCAGCATCGCGTCATCGTCAGCCATCAGGACGCGCATACGTCTGCTCCCGCGAAGATCCGGATGTCCACCAGCAGCCGATCCAGCTCCGTCGCAAGCCGCGCGGCCGGTACGGCCGCCAGCGCCATCTCGCCGCTGCGGGCGATGTGTTCGAGCTCGACGGCCAGCGCGACGACGGGTGACGCGTTGAAATTGGCCGCGGCCCCTTTCAGCGCGTGCGCCGATTCGCGCAGAGCCCCCGCATCGCCGCGCGCGACGGCCGTCTGGACGCCTGCGAGCAGGCGGCCGGCGTCGCTGACGAAGATGTGGGCCATCTCACGCGCGAGCGTGGCGTCGCCGCCGACGCGCCGCACGAACTCCCCGCAATCCGATACCGCCGCGGCTGACCCGGCCCGCTGGGGCGCCCCGGCGCCGCCTTCCACGAGGCTGAACAACCGATCGCGATCGATCGGCTTCGAGACATAGTCGTCCATACCGGCCGCAAGACAGCGCTCGGTATCCCCCTTCATCACGTGGGCGGTCATGGCGATGATGCGGACGCGCGTCCCGGTTCCCTCCTCGCGTGCACGGATGGTTCGCGTTGCTTCGATGCCGCTCATCACCGGCATCTGGACGTCCATCAGAATCGCTTCGACGCTTTCGCGCTCCCAGATATCGACCGCCGCCCGCCCCGTTTCGGCCGTGAGCACTTCGTGTCCACGCTTCTCCAGCAGGCGGCGCGCAAGCTGCTGATTCATCGGGTTGTCCTCCGCAAGCAGCAGCCGCAGGCGGCGCGGTGTCAAGGACGACTGCGCGCGCGCCGAGAGGGACCGATGGGCAAACAGGCGGGCGGCGTCCCGCGATTCCGCCATCGCCGGCTTCGGCTGGGCAGCGAACGACGCCGTGAACTGGAACGTGCTGCCCTGGCCGAGGATGCTGTCGACCCAGAGCCGCCCGCCCATCAGCAGCACGATCTTCTGCGAGATCGTCAGGCCCAGCCCCGTGCCGCCGAAGCGCCGCGTCGTCGATCCGTCGGCCTGGCGGAACGGTTCGAAGATGACGTCCTGCTTCTCAGGGCCGATGCCGATGCCCGTGTCGGCCACCTCGAAACGGATCGTGACGCGATCGCCCTCGCGTGCGTCGACAGCCGCCGCCAGCAGCACGTGCCCTTCAGGCGTGAACTTGATGGCGTTGCCGACCAGATTCGCGACCACCTGACGAAGGCGTCCGGGATCCCCGACCACGAACTCCGGCACGTCCGGCGCGACGTCGGTCGTC
The DNA here is from genome assembly GCA_025937075.1 of Vicinamibacteria bacterium. The sequence continues at coordinate 1,936 of JAICSD010000436.1, forward strand.
AGCTCGAGGCCCTTCTGACGCGCACGAAACCCGAGCGGCCGAACCGTGTCCTCGAGGAGGCCGCGAATCGCGAACGGCACCGTCTCCAGCTCGAGGTGCCGCGATTCGATCTTCGAGAAATCGAGGATGTCGTTGATGATGCCGAGCAGCGACTCCGCCGAGCTCCTCACCATGTCGAGATATTCGCGCTGCTCGGCCGTCAGCTCGGTATCGAGCGCGAGGTCCGTCATCCCGATGATGCCGTTCATGGGAGTGCGGATCTCGTGGCTCATGTTCGCGAGGAACTCTCCTTTGGCGCGGTTGGCGTCCTCGGCGCGGTTCTTGGCCTCGAGCAGCGCCGTGTTGACCTCGCGGAGCTCCGCGGTGCGCGCGAGCACTTTGCGCTCGAGGTGCTCCTGGTGCGCTCCGAGCATCCGCTCGCGGTCCTCGATTTCGGCGAGCATCTGGTTGAACCCGTCGACCAGCACGCCGACCTCGTCGTCGCTCGTGCGCGGCACACGGATGTCGAACCGCTTCTGCTCCGAGACGGCGCGCATGGCGGCCGCGAGGTTCGTGATGGGCCGCGCAACGAAGCGCTGAATCGGTGAGGCGACGAGCGGCACGATCAGACAGCACACGAGCAGGACCACCGCCGCCATCGCCGCGTGCCAGCGGATGCGCGCCTGATAATCGTTCAGCCCTTCTTCGACGAAGAGGCGTCCGGCAAGGCGCCCGTGGCGGGAGACGTCTCGAATGATCGACAGGTGGTCGCTCGAGAACCAGGCGCGCGTGTCGCCGGCGGGCGCCATATCCGGACATGCCTCTCCCGCCGGGGTGTACGCGGCGAACAGATGTCCTGACTGGTTGTAGAGGCACGCGCGATGGACGTAAGGACGCGCGCCCAGGCTGCCCAGCATCTCGGTAGCCGCACGGCTGTCGTTCGACGCGAGCGCGGCGTTCGTCGTGCTGCCGATCACGGCGGCCGTCGCGCGCAGATCCTCCGTCATCGCGACGCGGAAGATCGGAAGGTCGAGGGACACGAAGATGCCGAGCGCGAGCGCCAGCGCCACGCCCGAAGCAATGAGCGAGACCAGCACCAGCTTGCGGCGGAGCGACAGCGCGCGCATGTTCGCGAACCGCAGCGTCATGGGCGCGCGCGGGCGCCGCGAAGATCTGTGAAGGAACGGCGGATCCTGGCCTGCATTGTGGCGGTTCGCGGGTTTAGAGAGTATGCGGACAGGTGCAACAACACTGCCGCGCCGCGCGGCACCGAATCAGCCGAATCCGGCTACGCAGACGCGCGCCTGCTCCCGCTCCCGCACACCCGCACCCGCACACCCACACGTACAGCGTGCGTACCGCACTCACAAGTCTGTCAGGGGCTACCGGGAGTTTCGTGCGTCGCGGACGGTGACGAGGATCTCGCCGCGCCGGATCAGGCCCAGTTCTTCGCGGGCAGCCGCTTCGATGGTCGCGGGATCGCTGCGCAGGTTGCGCGCCGCCTCGCGGAGGGCGGCATTCTGCTGTCTCAATCGCGCGAGATCCCGGGCAGCGTCAGCGAAGGTCCTCCGCGCGCGGAGGGTTTCCGTCAGGCCGCGCTCACCCACGAGGCCGTTGGCGAGCAGCACGCACGCGGCGAACAGCACCGCATGTGACCAGAAGCGGCGCGCCTGAGGCCTCACGGGCCGGAGATCGTCGAGCGGCGAGCTGTCGCTGGCGCGGATCATTGCAGGAGTCCGCCAAAGTAGTAACACAGGGGACGCGAAAGTACAAGCACAAAGTGCAATCGCGCAGGAGATCGGTGGTCGGTTATCGGCGATCGGTTGTTGGTGGTTGGTTGAAGGTTGGTGCCGAGGACTGGAATCGAACCAGTGACACCAGCATTTTCAGTGCTGTGCTCTACCAAC
>JAICSD010000212.1 GCA_025937075.1 Vicinamibacteria bacterium
CAGTGGAACCTCTGCTAGATGTCCGCGTCGTCCGCGTTTTCCGCGGCCCGCGTTGTCCGCGGTCTAATTCTTCTCGTCCGCGTCGTCTGCGGCCGCCTTCATCGCTGCGACATGCTCCGCATGCACCTGCTCCGGATCGTGGAGCGGCCGCGGGGCGTCAGCGGGCCGCGCGCGCTTGTAGACGCGAATGGGTCCGAGCGCGCCGCTCTGGAATACCCGAATCAGCTTCAACCGGATCATTTCGAGCAGCGCCAGGAACGTGACGACCAGACCCGGCTTCGTCTGCACGTCTTCGAACAGGTCCTCGAATCCGCAGGCCTCCGTCTCGGACAGACGCTCCATCAACTGCTCGATGCGGGTCTCGATCGGAATCTGCTCCGCGGGCAGATAGACTTTCGGCCGAGCCTTCGCGCGCTCGACGACGTTGCGGAACGCGGAGATGAGGCTGAAGAGATCCACCTCCACTTCGGGCTCGGGTGGCTCTCCGGCGATTTCCGCGATTGGGCCATCCGGCCGCGTCCACTGCGCGCTGCGCAACGTTTCGCGCTCGTGCAGCAGCTCCGCGGCGGCCTTGAACTTCTGATGCTCGAGGAGCCGCCGGACGAGCGCCTCGCGCGGATCCTCCTCCGGGTCCTCCTGCGTGGGATCCGGCCGCGGCAGCAGCATCCGGGATTTGATGTGGATGAGCGTCGCCGCCATCACGAGGAACTCCCCCGCGATGTCGAGGTTCAGCTCCTGCATCAAGTCGATGTACTCGAGATACTGCGCCGTGATGAGCGTGATCGGGATCTCGTAGATGTCGAGTTCGTTCTTCTTGATCAGGTGCAGCAGCAGATCCAGCGGGCCTTCGAAGTTCTGAAGGCGCACGGGATAGGCCTCGAGGATCGATTCGAATTCCTGCTGGTGTTCCATAAGATTCCGGGGGGCTTCGCCCCGCCGGACCCCCCATCGCCGTCGCTCGCGGGGACCCCGGCCCCGCTCCGCTCTGGCGGGCGCGCCTGCGGCGCGCTTATGTCCGGTCGTACCTCAATTTCACCGCCGCACGCACGCGGTCCATTGTTTCTTCCGCAATCGAGCGCGCCTTGCGCGATCCCTCGTGAAGAATGTCGCGGAGCGCGGACGGCCTGGACAGCAGCTCGGCGCGGCGCGCGCGCATCGGCGCGAGGTGCGCGTTCAGCGCCTTCGCGAGCTTCGTCTTCACCTCGACGTCCCCGACTTTTCCCACCCGGTAGCGCGCCTTCAGATCGTCCACTTCCGGCGTGTTGCGGTTGAAGGCGTCGTGATACATGAACACCGGATTGCCTTCGACCGTGCCCGGCACGTCCGCGCGGATCCGCTTCGGATCCGTGTACATCTGCATCACCTTCTTCCTCACCGTCTCTTCGTCGTCGGAAAGGTTGATGGTGTTGCCGTAGCTCTTGCTCATTTTCCGGTTGTCGAGGCCCGGCAGCCGCGGGAATGTCGTCAACAGCGCCTGGGGCTCGACGAACAAGGGCCCGTAGAAGTTGTGAAAACGGCGAACGATTTCGCGGCTCAACTCCAGGTGCGGGACCTGGTCCTCGCCAACCGGCACGTACTGCGCGTTGTAGATGATGACGTCCGCCGTCTGGAGGAGAGGATACCCGAGGAACCCCAGGGTCGACAGATCTTTGTCGCTCATCTGTTCGATCTGTTCCTTGTAGGTCGGGACGCGCTCGAGCCAGGGGATCGGCACGGTCATCGAGAGCAGCAGGAACAGTTCGGCATGCTCGGGGACGAGCGACTGGATGAAGAGCGTGCTCCGCTCGGGGTCGAGGCCGGCGGCAATCCAGTCGGCCACCATGTCGTATGCGCTGTCGACGATCGCCGACGTGTCCGCGTAGTCGCTCGTCAGCGCATGCCAGTCGGCGACGAAGTAGAAGCAGTCGTACTTCTCCTGGAGGGGCGCCCAGTTGTCGAGCGCACCGACCAGATGTCCCAGGTGCAGCTTCCCCGTCGGCCGCATGCCCGAGACGACGCGCGGTTTCACTGAAGGAAGAGCCTCATGAAGAGGTTCGTGGGCGGCGTGATGATGGCAGACGCGACGCCGGTCAGCAGCAGCGCATAGAGCACCAGGAACCCGTACTGGCGAAGCTGCGCGTAGCCGTACGCCATGCGCCGCGGCAGCAGCCCGAGCAGCACGTTCCCCCCATCGAGCGGCGGCACCGGAATGAGGTTGAAGAACGCGAGCAGCAGGTTGATCTGCACAGCGAGGAACAGCACTTCGACGAGAGTGCCCGCGGTGCTGCCGGCCCCGATGGCGTTGCCGCCGGCCGCGAGCACCATTCGCAAGATGATCGCGGCAACCGCGGCCTGCAGCAGATTGCTGATCGGCCCTGCAGCGGCCACGAGCACGAAATCGCGGCGGGGGTGGCGGAGGTTCCGCATGTCGACCGGCACCGGCTTCGCCCAGCCGATCAACGGCAGCCGCGAGACCGCCGCGAGCAGCGGCAGAATCACCGTGCCGATCAGATCCATGTGGACGATCGGGTTGAACGACACGCGACCGAGCCTGCGCGCGGTCGGATCGCCGAGCCGATCGGCGGTCCACGCGTGCGCCGCTTCGTGAATCGTCAGCGACAGCAAGAGCACACCGAAGCCGAGCGCAACGGTGACGGGATCAATAGTCAATGGAGGCTTCGCCGAATCGCAAATGTGGGGCGGCCCTTCCCGGGCCATCTGAGAATACGCGAGAACCGCCGCGTCATCAAGAGTTTATGCCGGCAAAATGCGCCAGCACCGCGTCCGCGCACTTCGACCCGACCACCGCCGTCAGCTCCTCGCGATTGGCGCGGCGGACGCCCGCGAGGCTGCCGAAGGCGGTGAGCAGCGCCTTCCGCCGGCGCGGGCCGACGCCGGGGATGTCGTCGAGCGCGGAGCCAAGATCGCGCTTCGATCGGGACTGGCGGTGGAACGTAATCGCGAACCGGTGCGCCTCGTCGCGGATCCGCTGCACGAGCAGCAGCGCGGGGCTGTTCGGCGGCAGCGCGATTGGATCCGCGTGCTCGCGCGTGAACAGCAGCTCCTCCTTCTTCGCGATGCCGACCGCGACGAGATTGGCCAGGCCCAGTTCCTGGAGCGCCGCATACGCGGCGGAGAGCTGCCCCTTGCCGCCGTCGATCAGGATCAGATCCGGGAATGGTCCGCCGTTCTCGAGCACCTTGCGATAGCGCCGGAGGACGACCTCGTGCATCGAGGCGAAGTCATTGAGGATGCTATCTCGAATCCGGAACTTCCGGTACTCCCCCCGCTTCATCCGGCCATCCTCACAGACGACCATCGACGCCACGGTCTCGCTCCCCTGAATCGTGGAGATGTCGAAGCAGTCGATACGGCGTGGAATCGCTGGGAGATTGAAGACCGCGCGAAGCGTTTCGAGCGCGTCGTAGTGCGCCGCGACGGTTTCGTTGAAGCGTGTCTGATAGGACACCTGCGCGTTGCGCGCGGCGAGATCGAGCAGTCCGCGCTTCTCGCCGCGCCGAGGCACGACGAGCCGGACGCGGTACTCAGAGCGATCCGTCAGCCAGGCTTCGATCAGCTCGGTCTCTGACGGATTCAGCGCGATTGGCAGGTGCACTTCGGGCGGCGCGGGATGATCGGCGTAGAACTGCTCGAGCGCGGCCTGGAGGACTTCTTCCTCTGCCCCGTCGCGAAGCGGCGACGACCCGTCCGCTTCGGGTGCATCGGTCACGAGCTCGCTGCGCTCCACGACCTTGCCGGAGCGCACCTGGAACACGTGCACGACCGCCCCTGCCGGCCCCACCTTGATCCCGAACGCATCGCGATCGCCCAGGGCCGTGCCCGCCATTTTCTGCTGGCGCTGGCGCAGCGTTTCAATCGTGCGAATCGCGTCCCGAAGCTGCGCCGCCTGTTCGAAGCGCTCCTCGGCCGCGGCCGCGGTCATCCGATCACGCAGATCCGCGACGAGCTCGTCATTGCGTCCTTCGAGAAACAGCTTCGTGTGCTGCACGGCCACCGCGTAGGCCTCCTCCGAGCAAATCTCCCGCACGCACGGCGCGATGCAGCGGCCGATGTCGTACTCGAGACACGGCCGCGCGCGATCGCCCGTGATGACCTCGTTGCAGGAGCGGATCCCGAACAGCCGGTGCGTGAGGCTCATCGTCCGGCGTCCGAGCTTCGCCGGCATGAACGGCCCGGCGTAGTAGTGGTCGTCCTTCTCCACGCGCCGCGCGACGAGCACCCGCGGAAACGCCTCCCCCGTCGTCAACTGCAGGTACGGATAGTTCTTGTCGTCGCGGAGGAGGATGTTGTACTTCGGCGCGCGCTGCTTGATCAGGTGGTTCTCGAGCGCGAGCGCTTCGACGACCGAGTCCGTGACGATCACGTCGAGCCGGACGGCTTCCTCGAGCAGCGCGTCGATGCGCGGGCTCATGCCGTGCGCGCCGAGATAGCTGCGGACCCGATCCCGCAGCACGCGCGCCTTGCCGACGTACAGAGTGTCCCCGCCCTCGCTGTAATAGAGGTAGACGCCCGGCTGCTCCGGGAGACGCGCGATCTGCCCCTTGAGGTCTCGGATCGGCATGGACTACACTGTCCTGTTTTCAGGGAACTTCGGAACCTTTCATTATACCAGTCACATGACGTTCACCGGGCTCATCGGGCGCATCTGCATGTTCCCGCTCCGAGCCATCATCTCCACCTCGGTCGCGCTGCGGATTCACCCCAACGTCCTCACGTTCGTCGGCGTATTGATCAACGCGGCGGCCGCGTTCGAGCTCGCGCTCGGGCGCTTCGTCACCGCGGGCGTCATCATGATCGTCGCCAACATCTTCGATTTCATCGACGGCAAGGTCGCCGTCGAGCTCGGAGAAGTGAGCAAGTTCGGCGGTTTCTGGGATTCGGTGATCGACCGATTCTCCGACATCGCGCTCTTCATCGGTCTCATCTACCTCTACTCGCACCTCGGGCGCACCGACTACGTGATGGTGACGTCGCTCGCGATGATGTTCTCCATCATGACGAGCTACACCCGCGCGCGCGCCGAATCGCTCATCGCGAAGTGCAAGGTCGGGTTCATGGAACGCCCCGAGCGCATCGTCCTCTTCATGATCGGCGCGTTCACGAATCGCATGGCCGGCGTGCTGTGGGTGATCCTGGTCCTGTCGATCTTCACCGTCGCCGATCGCGTGATTCACACGTACCGCGAGCTGCGCTCGCCGGCGCGGGAGGCGATCGCATGAAGCGGGCAGCCAGCCTTCCGGGACGGATTCTGTGGAATGCGTTCTTCTGGACGTACGAACGCGCGACGTGGCAGTACGACGTGATGGTGATTGCGATCCTGGCGTTCGTCTGGCTGGTCCCGCCGGACTGGCTCAAGGATCCCATGGCACACGGGTCAGGACCGATTGGCTGGTTGCTGAAACTCGTCAATTGACGCGTCAATGCCGCGTACTAACGCTGGTTAATGCCGGCTGCATCCGCGTAAATGCCGGGCGCTGTCGCTTGTCAATGCCACGCAGCACTCGCAATTCGGCATTGACCCCGTCAGTACCCAGCATTGACCACCGTCAGTACCCAGCATTGACCACCGTCAGTACCCGCCATTGACCTGCGTCAGTACCCGGCATTGCTACGCGTCAGACGTCGTCGCGTTCGTCGTGCATGCCCAAGTCGAACGTCTTGCCCGTGAAGTGGATGTCGTGCGCGGCGATCTTGTCGCGCAGCACGCGGCGCGCGGCGCCGTAGTAGCGCTCCGGCACGATCAGCCGGCGCGCGAAGTTGCGCATCCGGTACATCAGCACCAGCGTAATCTGCCCGTCCTCGCGCCAGGTGATCCCACCAATCCGTGAGTACGGCATGAAGCCGGCCTCGGTCCAGATCCCGTCCTCGTAGAACCCGCGGCCGATCCGGAGGCTGAGCGGCATCGCGTAGACGTAGTACACGAGCATCATCGACTCGCCGAATACCTGCATGGGGTGCAGCCGCAGCACGGCGAGCTTGTAGATGATCAGGAGCCCGAGCAGCGCGCCGACGCCGAGGAAGAGCGTGTACAGCGGCGGACGCCGTCCGGGCCAGATCAGGAGCGCGGACGGGCGCAGCCGGCGAAACCGGATGAACTGGAAGAAAAGACGGACGTTGATGACCAGGAACCCGAGCCCCAGCGCGAAAAGAATGCGAGGAAGGAGATTCGGTTCAGCAAAGAGCATTCATTACTGCCCGAGCCGTGGGTCGAAGCAGTGCCGGCAGCGCGCTTCGTAGGTTCCCTGCGCCCCCACGAGCACCCGCTCGCTGCTGGCGACGAGGCGCTGCGTGTGGTTGGCCGGCGCACCGCACACCATGCAGATCGCCAGCGCCTTCGTAATGTACTCCGCAATCGCGAGGAGCTGCGGCATCGGCTCGAACGGCTTGCCGAGGTAATCCTGATCCAGTCCCGCGACGATGACGCGCTTGCCCTGATCGGCGAGCGTCGTGCACACGGCCGGGAGCTCGGCGTCGAAGAACTGCCCCTCGTCGATCCCGACGACCTGCGTGTCCTCGCACACGCGATCGAGCAGCTCGCGCGAGGATCCTACGCTCTGTGATTCGATCCGCATCGCGCTGTGCGATGTGATGTGGTCCTCGCCGTAGCGGTCGTCGATGCGCGGCTTGAAAATCTGGACCTTGCGCTTCGCGATCTGCTCGCGCCGGAGGCGGCGGATGAGCTCCTCGCTCTTGCCGCTGAACATGCTCCCGGTGATGACCTCGATCCAGCCGCCCCCCGGGCGATGTTGGACGTCCATGCGGCGTCAGACCTTCTTCAGATACTCGCCCGTATCGGTGCTGACGCGCACCACGTCGCCGACGTTCACGAACGGAGGCACCTGGACGACGAGCCCTGTCTCGAGCGTGGCGGGCTTGACCTGCGCGCTGGCGGTCGCCCCTTTGATGCCCGGGACGGTGTCCTCGACCTTCAGATCGACGGTTTGCGGCAGCTCGATGCCGACCGGCTCGCTGCCGTAGAACTCGACGCGGATGGTCGCCTCGGGAACGATGTAGTTTGCGGCATCGCCGAGGACCTCGGCGTTGATGTGCAGTTGCTCGTAGGTCGCCGTGTCCATGAAGTGGAACGAGTCGCCGTCCTTGTACATGTACTGCATCTCGCGCTCGTCCAGCATCGCGCGCTCCACATCGTCTTCCGATCGGAACTTATGGTCCGTGAGGGTGCTGGTGCGGACGTTCCGCATCTTCGCCTGGACGAATCCGCGCTTGTTGCCGGGGGTGAAATGCTGGAGATCGAGCACGCGGAACAGGTCCGAGCCGAGCTTGATCAGCATGCCCTTCTTGAGTCGTGTGGCTTGAATGGAGCTCATGATCCCTGCGGGCGCCGACATGGCGCCTCAAACCTTGAAATGTTAGCACGGCGCAGCCCCAGACATCAGGAGCCGCGGTCAATTTATGGTGTTACCATCGCAACATGGCGTGTGATCCTCTGCGTGATTTGCGTGCGTGGCAGGAGCGGCTGGAACGGCTCGCCGCCCAGCATGGAACCGCGTGGGCGCCGCCCATCGACGTCTACGAAACGTCGGATCGCTACGTCCTCACCGCCGAAGTCCCCGGGCTCGCGCGCGAGCAGATCGACCTGGCGCTCGAGGACAACCGTCTGACGATTCGCGGGGCGCGTGCCGGCGAATCTGCGGAGGGGCAGCGCCATTACCACCAGGTGGAGCGGGGACACGGCGCGTTCTCGCGCACGTTCGAATTCGCCGATGCGATCGCGAGCGACGCGATC
>JAICSD010000021.1 GCA_025937075.1 Vicinamibacteria bacterium
ACACCGCGTCGATCGCGGCGGGGATTCGCCGCGGATCCGCCAGCTTCTCACGCACGAACCAGGCAAGCTGCCCGAGCACCATGTAGGGCACGGCGCCTCCCTCCAGCGCGAGCCCGAGCTGCCGCAGCGCTTCGGCCCCGTTCCCCTGCTGGATGGCGTTCGTGACGGCCCAGTCGTCCTGCGCAGACTCGGCGCTGGCGACTTCCTGCGCGTCCGCGAGCGTAATCTTCGGACGCCCCGCGGCATACAGAAGCAGCCGTTCGACGTCACCGCGCAGGCGCACGATGTCGGTCCCGGCGCGTTCCGCCAGAAGCCGCGCCGCGGCAGGATCGATCTGCTGCCCGGCATCCGCGGCGGCCTTGCGCACGAGCTGTTCGGCAATCCGCGCCGCCTGTCGCAGATCGACCCCGCGATTGTCTTTGCTGATCTTCAGGCCCCAGCACTCGACGACGGTGGCGCTCTTGAACAGCGTCTTGCCGATACGGCGTGTGCGGTCGACATCGGCCGCCACGATGACGAGCGTGGTCGATTCGGCGGGATTCTTGACGTACTCATCGAGCACGTCGACGTCGCTCGGCGGCTCCGCGGCGTCCTCGTCGCCGCCCTCGTCAGCCGCCCGGCCTTTGCGCTTCGGTTTCAGCAGCCGTTCGCCGCGCAGCACGATTACCACGCGGCGATCGCTCATCATCGGCAGGAGCTGACAGGATTCGACGATGCTCGATGCGGTGACGCTCTTTTCACTCGCGTACAGCCGCTCGACGTTGAACGCTCGCAGTTCGTCCTCGACGACCGCGGCGATGTCATTCGCCAGTCGGAGCATCTCCGGGTCGTCGTCCCCAACGATGAGGTAGACGGGAGCGGGCGCGCGCTCGAGAATCGCGGCGCGCACCTGGGCGGGGGTTGCCGGGGGCATTGAGTCTTAGAACGCTTCCAGGATCGCGCTGACGACCGAACGAGCGAACTCGCCCGCAATGCGCTCGAGCGCGTTGACGTCCTGCCCGAAGAACGCCGACGGGTCGAGCGCCTGCGTCGTGGTCGTCACGTCGAACTCTTCCCGATACTGCATGGCCGGGTTCGCCCAGAGCACCTTGTTGGCCTTCAGGTCCTTGAACTCGACCTTCGCCGTCAGCGTCAGCGCATATCGCGTCGCCTGCTGTTGGGCGTTGAACGCGGCCGGTGTAATCGTGATTGACAGGATCTCTCCGCTCAGAATCGCATCGACGCCCGTGGTCTCCGGCACGACGACGTACTTGCCGCGTCCGAGCAGCTCGCTGCGCACGCGCTCGGTGACGCGACGATCGACGTCGAAGATCGACGTCCCGTTCGTGAAGTTCGGCACGCCGATGCGGTGGATGTACGCCGGGAGGAACGATCCGCGCCCGGAGAGCGAATAGCCGCATCCAGCTTGTACGAGAAGGAGAACGCTCAGCAGAGCACCGTACACCGCGCGACTGGCGAGACGGTGTCGATAGACGAGCGCTCGTAACAACATTCCGGAAGCCGAACGCGGGTGGACGCGAACGAGGCCGCCACGGCACCCCAACGCGGCTGCCGCGTTGGGGACCCCGCACCGCCGAGCGCGGAGGCCGTCCCCCGTGACAGGCTGTTTTTCGGCCGAGCACTCGGTGGGGCTGTTCGCGGACAGGACCCGCCCTTGGCTTCCCAGGATGCTGTTCATGCGGCGACGATGCTTACCAGGCGGCCGCGCGCCACCACGACCTTCTTCACGCTGCGGCCGTTGATGTGCGACTGCACCTGAGGATCCGCCAGCGCGAGCTCGCGAAGGCGATCCTCGGTCGTGTCGACCGGCACCGTGAGGCGGCCGCGCAGCTTTCCGTTCACCTGCACCGGCACGACGATCTCCTCGGCTTTCGCGACCGCTTCGTCGAACTCCGGCCAGCCCGCAGCAGCGACGCCGTCCGGGTGCCCGAGGCCTTCCCACAACTCTTCCGCCATGTGCGGCGCAAACGGCGACAGCATCAGCACGAGCGCCTCGACCGCTTCCTTCAGGACGGCGATCGTGCCGGCGCGTTGCACCTCGCCCACGCGGGTCGGATCCTCTGCTGACGGGACGCACTCGGTCTTGCTGCAGAATGCATAGAGCTCGTTGACCAGCTCCATCATCGCGGCAATCGCCGTGTTCAGGTGGACGCGAGGGTCCAGATCGAACGTCACGCGCTTGATCGTCTGGTGAGTCTTTCGCCGGAGCGCACGCTCCTCGTCATTCAGTTCCAGTTCGTCAGGCGACGGGATCCCCTCGCCGCCGATCGTCTCGCACACCTGATCGACGATCCGCCACACGCGCGCGAGGAATCGGAAGCTTCCCTCGAGGCCCGCGTCGGTCCACTCGATCTCCTTCTCGGGCGGCGCCACGAACATGACGTACAGCCGCAGCGCATCGGCGCCGAACTTCTGAATCATGTCGTCGGGATCGACGACGTTCCCTTTCGACTTCGACATGACCTGGCCCGACTTGAGGACCATCCCCTGCGTGAGCAGCCGCGCGAACGGCTCGCTCAGGTGCGTCATGCCGATGTCGCGGAACACGCGGCAGAAGAAGCGCGAGTAGATGAGGTGCAGAATCGCGTGCTCGACGCCCCCGCTGTAGAAGTCGACGGGGCCCCAGTAGCCGACCTTCGCGGGATCGAACGGCAAATCGGTATTGTGGGGATCGCAGAACCGGAAGAAGTACCACGACGAGTCGACGAACGTATCCATCGTGTCCGTCTCGCGCCGGGCTGGGCCGCCGCAATCGGGACACGTGGTGTTGACGAACTCCGGGATGTGCGCCAGCGGCGAGTCGCCGCGGCCGGTGAACTCCGCCGTCTTGGGCAGCAGCACGGGAAGATCGTCATACGGAACGGGGACCATCCCGCACTTCGCGCAATACAGCACGGGAATCGGGGTGCCCCAGTAGCGCTGGCGCGAGATGCCCCAATCCTTGAGCCGGTACTGGACCGTGCCTTCGCCGATGCCCCGCCGTTTGGCTTCCTCGGTCAGCTTCTCCCGTGCGACGTCCGAGTGCAGCCCGTCATACGGGCCGGAGTTGACGAGGACGCCATCGTTCGACACCGCCCCGTTCATCGACGCGGGATCGGCGGCTTCCCCGTCGGTCGGCCGCACGACGACCCTGATGGGAAGGTTGTACTTGCGAGCGAACTCGAAGTCGCGCTCGTCGTGCGCGGGGACCGCCATGATGGCGCCGGTGCCGTATTCGCCGAGCACGAAGTTCGCGATCCAGATCGGCACCGGTCGTTCGGTGAATGGATTGATCGCCTGAAATCCAGTGTCGAACCCTTCCTTCTCGACATCACCGGTGAGCCGCGCGGCGCGATCCTGGCTCGCGAACTTCGCGACCTTCTGCCGAAACGCCGCCGGATCCGACGACACGTCCGCGACTTGCTGGACCAGCGAATGCTCGGGCGCGAGCACGACGAAGGTGGCGCCGTAGATGGTGTCGATACGAGTGGTGAAGACGTCAATCGCGACCCGGATACCGGACGCCGGCGCAAACGGAAACTTCACTCGGGCGCCTTCCGACCTCCCGACCCAGTTCCGCTGCATGGTCAGCACCTTCTCGGGCCACGATTCGAGGTCTGTCATGCCCTCGAGGAGCTCGTCCGAGTAGTGCGTGATGCGGAAGAACCACTGTTCGAGCTCGCGAATCGTCACGGGCGTGCCGCACCGCCAGCACGCGCCGTCGACCACCTGCTCGTTCGCCAGAACGGTGTTGCAGCTGGGGCACCAATTGACGCTGGACCGCTTGCGATACGCGAGATCGTGCTCCAGCATCTTCAGGAAGATCCACTGGTTCCACTTGTAGTACTCGGGCAGGCAGGTCGCGATCTCGCGCTCCCAGGCGTAGCTGATGCCGAGCCGCTGGAGCTGGCCCTTCATGTGGGCGATGTTCTCGAGCGTCCAGGTTTCCGGGTGCGTACGGTTCTTGATCGCGGCGTTCTCGGCGGGCAGCCCGAAGGCGTCCCAGCCGAAGGGATGCAGCACGTTGAACCCGCGCATCCGCTTCAGCCGTGCGACGACGTCCCCGATCATGTAGTTGCGGACGTGTCCCACATGTGCGTGCCCGGACGGGTACGCGAACATCTCGAGGCAGTAGAACTTCGGTTTGTCAGAGTCCTCGGTGACTTCGAAGCTCCGCTCCGATTCCCAGCGCTCCTGCCACTTTTTCTCGATCGATTGTGGTTTGTAGTCAGCCACGATGTGTTAGTCCGCGCTGTCCGCGGCCTGCGATCTTTAGATTATAGCGTCCAAAACCGCGCCTGGGCTTCGCGGACCGTACGCAGCGCACGCTCGGCGCGCGGGGCGGAAGACGCGGATATCGGTTCGGGGGTGAGCGTTCCGGCGACGACGCCAATCGAGGCGTCCAGACATCCGCGAAGCGCGTCGAGGTCGTACCCTCCTTCAGTGACCAGCGCGATCGGGCAGTGTCGATCCGCGGCCCGCTTCAATCGCCAGACGACGTTCGCATAACCGTTGTTGGACACGAACATCGACGCGAGAGGGTCGTCGGCGTGGGCGTCGAATCCCGCGGATATAAGAAGGAATTCCGGCGCGAATTGATCCAATACGCGCTCGACGAGCGCGTACGCGTGGTCGTAGTCGGCGTCGCGGCATCCGGCTTCGAGCGGAATGTTCACTGTGTACCCGGCGCCCGCGGCGTTGCCGACTTCGTCCGCTGCCCCCGTGCCTGGATAAAACGGAAACTGGTGGGTTGAAACGTAGAGCACGCGCGGGTCGTCATAGAACGTCCACTGCGTGCCGTTGCCGTGGTGCACGTCGACATCGACGATCGCCACGCGGCTCACGCCGTTGGCCAGAGCTGCGGCCGCCCCGACGGCAACGTTATTGAAGATGCAGAAGCCCATCGCCCTGTCTCGCTCCGCGTGATGCCCGGGTGGACGAACGAGCGCGAACGCAGGGTCGCGACGATCGAGCGCATACTCGACAGCCTGGATCGTCGCGCCCGCGGCGAGCAGTGCAACGTCGAGCGTTTCAGGCGACGTGAAGGTATCCGGATCGAGTGCCGCGGCGCGCCCGCGAGTCGCCTCGAGGCGCTCGAGATACGAGACGTCGTGAACGCGCAGCAGCTCATCGCGAGTCGCGGGTCGCGGGACGGCGACATGGGTCCCAAGTTCCCGGTAGCGCTCGGCAACCTCGACAAAGACTCGGGCTCGGTCGGGCCGTTCGGGGTGTCCGGGCGGCGTGGTGTGCTCTTCGAACCGGTCAGAGGCAAGTAAAAGCATCGACCCCAACTTCGGCGCGGCTTTTGAAAGAGGGTATAAGATGCATCCAGAACCGCCAGCGCCTCAGGAAGGCTCGCCCCGCGCGGCCACCGACACCATGCCCCACCAGAAAATCCTGATCGTTGACGATGACCCGGCGCTGCTGGAGGCGCTGGAGCGCGCGTTTCGCGACGCGGGCGAAGATGTCGTCGCGCACGGCAGCTTTGAAGAGGCCCGCAAGGCGCTTCGGACGACCTCGTTCGACGCGCTGATCACAGACGTCCGGCTTGGCGCGTTCAACGGGCTTCAACTCGCCGTCATGGCCCGCGACGCTCACCCCGAAATCCGCCTGATTGTCTTTTCCGGCTTCGACGACCCGGTTCTGCGAAGCGACGCCGAGCACATAGGCGCCGTGTATCTGGTCAAACCGGTCACCAGTAGTCAGCTGCTCGAGATCCTCCGCCGCGTGCCGGGGCGCTGAACGCGCCGAAACCGCGGCAGCTACGCGGACGCAGCCACGCGGCGGGACCCCTCAGGCGTCGATTCGCTCGTAGACGTGCGCCCGGCCGCCGCCGACCGGAACTGCTGGAATGGCATGTGGCAGTGATACTTCCGAAGAAATCCGAGAAAGCGCTTGTAGTCGTCGGCCGGCATGTTGAAGAGCTCGACGAGGACTTTGTAGTTGCCGGCGGTCCGTTCGAGTCCCTTCTTCACGAGCGATCGCAGATCGTCGCGAGTCAGATCGCGAGAGATGAACGGTGCGTAGACGACCGACCAGAAGGACTGCCCTTCCTTGACCATTTGATCGTAGAGCACGTCCGCAACGGGCCTGGTAGCCGGGCGCGCCGATTGCGCCGGGGCCGCCGCCGACCTCACGACATCCAACGGCAAATCGTCGCGGCCAATTTCTCCGTTGGATCCGCGGATCACCAGCCGCTCGACGACGTTCTTCAGCTCGCGGACGTTGCCGGGCCAGGGATGCTCCATGAGCATCTCGAGCGCCTCTTTCGAGACGACGGGCACGGGCGACTGGTACTGACGCGCAAAGGCCTCGAGGAAATGCCGCATGAGGAGCGGCACATCGTCTTTTCGGTCGCGCAGCGGCGGGACCTGCAGGTGGATGACGTTCAAACGATAGTAGAGATCCTCACGAAACGTCTTCGAGGCAACGCTCTCGACGAGCACGCGATTCGTGGCGGCGATGACGCGGACGTCCACTCGCGTCGAAATCTGATCGGAGCCGACGCGCTGGATTTCGCCGGTCTCGAGAAATCGGAGCAGCAGCCCCTGCATGCGCGGCGTCGTCTCACCGATTTCGTCCATGAAGACGGTGCCCCGGTTCGCGAGCTCGAACACGCCGCTCCGGTCGCGATACGCGCCGGTGAAGCTTCCACGCACGTGTCCGAATAATTCCGTCTCGAGCAGCGTCTCGGTCAGCGCCGCGCAATTGACGGTGATCAATGACGCGCGCCGGCGCGTGCTGCCCTCGTGGATCAACCGCGCGACGATCTCTTTCCCCGCTCCGCTCTCACCGGTGATCAGGACTTTCGCATCGCATCGCGACGCGTAATAGATCTCCTCTTGAAGAGCTTGTATCGCAGCACTCGCTCCGACAAGTTTGGTGAGTTCCATGGTGTTTGTGTGAATTTAGTTCGGGGAAAGGGTGACTTTATATCGCTGAGGGGGGCACCTGTCAACCGCCCTAATCAGAAATGGTTCGAAACCGCACACGGTGCACAGAATTTCCACAGGCTGGGAAAACCCTTGACTTGGCGACTTCAGCTCCGTCGCGGGGCAGACTTTCGCCCCCACGGCAGTCCTTGGCTTTCCGGCCCGATTCCTTCGGGAACTTGCGTCGAGTCAAGAACACCCATCGTGCGCGCGCTTGGCATTGTCGTTGCCTCCTCGTTGCACGGCATGGCATTTCCGGCGGCTCTCTCCTCTTCTCCACCGCTGCCCCTTCCGTCGATCCATGAAGCATCGGATCACAGCGTTCGCACTCCGCGCATCGCGGCGCTCGGCGGCGGCACCGGGCTGCCCGCCGTTCTCGAGGGACTCTCGGGTCTGGCGGCGGATTTCGGCGAGCAGAACCCCGATGCCGTGACCGGCATTGTCACTGTCACTGATGATGGAGGCAGCTCCGGCCAGTTGCGCCAGCAGTTCGGCGTCCTGCCGCCCGGCGACGTGCGCAACTGTCTCATTGCCCTCGCGCACCGGGACTCACCGTTCAAGCCGCTCTTGCAGTATCGGTTCTCGGATGGATCCGGTGCGGATGGCCATGCGGTCGGCAATCTGCTGCTCACCGCGCTTGCGCAAATCACTGGAGACTTTTCGCAGGCGATCGATCAGCTCGGCGCGCTGATCGGATCTCGCGGGCGTGTGATTCCAACGACGACGCAGAACGTGCATCTGCGCGCAGAGATGGAATCGGGCGAGCTGCTCGCGGGTGAGATGCAGATTGTTCATCACCCGTCCACCGTTCGACGTCTTTCACTCGACCCTAGCCCGCGCCCGGTGCCGAACGTGCTCCGCGCCCTCGTCAACGCCGACGGCGTCGTCGTCGGCCCTGGCAGCCTCTATACGAGCGTGCTGCCGAACCTGCTCGTCGAAGGGATCGCGGCGACGATCTACGGCGTCAATGCGGTCCGAATCTACGTCGCGAACCTCATGACCGAACCTGGTGAGACGGACGGCTACACGCTGGACGATCATCTGCGTGTCATCCGGGCGCACGTCGGATTCGATCTCTTCGACTACATCCTCGTGAATCGGCGACCGATCGACGACGCCGCTGCGCGCCGGTATGCGGCGCACGGCTCGGAGCCGGTCGTCGCCGAGCCTTTCCTGAAGTACGCGGGCCATGCGCAGGTCGTCGAGTGCGACCTGGCGATCGAGTGGGGCGGGGAGAAAATTCGGCATCACCCGCCCTCGCTCGCCCGCGCGATTCGCGCGCTGGTCCGAGCCGGCCGTCCGCGGCTCTGATAGTCTTGTAGCGTGCAACTTTAGTTGCGCGGTTTCTCGTAGCGCGCAACTTGAGTTGCCCGGGTCGATCGTGCTCCCATTCCGCGCGCGGGCTTTTCTCATCAGCGTCGCCACGGCGATCGCGGCGTGCGGCGGCTCCTCGTCTCCTGCGCCTCCCTCGTCCCCGTCGCCCAACTCCGGAGACGGAATCCAGATTACCGGGCGCGAACGGTTCGGCTGGACGCAGTCCGCGGACGACATCACGTCTTTCCACTTCGCCGTGTATGTCGATGGCAACCGTGTCGATCTGCCTGCGGCCGCCTGCAACGGATCGGCGCCCTCATTCGACTGCAACTCTCCGCTGCCGCCGCTCGGAGCCGGCCGCCACGTGCTCGAAGTCGTCGCGATCAGCGGCGAAACCGAGAGTCCCAAGGCATCGCCTCTCATCGTCCAGGTGACCGGAAGCACCGCACCTGAAGCCATCACGTCATCGATGTCATCGTCCGTGCGAGGGCAAACCTCGTCGCCGGCGAAGAACACAATGTTTTCGTGCGGCCTGGCGCCCGTGTCCGCGGGCCGATTCCTCCTCTGGATTGGTTCCGGCGACATTCGAATGGTGGACAGGGCGTCGCTTGCGTCGCAGCGGCTGACGGTGTCTCAAGTGCCAGAAGCGTCGACGTTGATTGGAGTCGGCGCGCACAGCCGGTTCGAGGAAAACGGCTGGATCTACACCGTTCAGAGGAACGCCGATGGAAACGAGCTCCGGCTCGTGCGCTATCGCGACGTCGAAGGCGTACTCGGTGAAGCGGTCGTCCTTCGCGAGGTGCCAATCTCCCCTGCGCCAACCCGCTCCAGAATCTCCATGAGGGAGTCCGATCGCATCTACATTGCGCTGCTGACCGCAGATGCCGATCCGTCGGTTGCCAGGTCCCAGCCATTCCTCATTCGTTTGAACGCCGACGGCTCGATTCCAGCCGCCAACCCGATCGGCTCCATTTTCATGTCTGTCGAAGGCTCGCCGCTCGCCGTCGATTGGGCGTCGGACGATGAAGTGCCCTGGTTCGTCGAGCGCACGGGAAGGGATGAATACGTCCTGAGGCGCCGAGGCGCCGCGGTCGCGTCCAAACGATTCCGGGGAGCCGCCCCTCCAGTCGCAATACAATTCACGGATACGAAGGAAGCAAACCGGCTCGCCGTGGTCCAAACGGACGGCGCGGTCACAACATTCGCGCGGACGATGGCCGGCTGGAGTCTTGGAATGACGCGCGCAGCGATCCAGGTCGAGAAGACCGGGGATGCGTTGCTCTTTTCCGATGGGGACCTGGTGACGTGTGGCCCCGATGGTGATGCAGGTTACGTCGTGCGCCGCGGCTCAGTCCCCGAGTGACCGTCGATCCACACCAGGTTCTTCCCCGCGGCTTTCGCCGAAATCAGCGCTCTGTCGGCCGTCGCAATCAGATCTTCAGTGGCATCATGGGGCCGCAGCATGCCTATCCCGATGCTGATGGTGATCGGCATCGGATCGTGCGACGAGCGCTGCTCCACCTGACGTCGGATGCGTTCGGCGACGTGCATGGCCACTTCGGCGCTCGCGCCGGGCATCACAATTACGAACTCCTCCCCACCATACCGCGCGCACACGTCGAAAATGCGGACGCCGCTTCGCAGGAGATCGGCGACTTCGCGCAGCGCCCGATCCCCCTCGAGATGGCCCCAGGTGTCGTTGATGCGCTTGAAATCATCGATGTCGATCATGAGCAACGCGAGCTCCTGCCCCTGGCGTCTCGCGCGCTGCATCTCGGCTTCGAGCCGGCCCTCGAAGTATCGGCGGTTGAACAGGCCGGTCACGGCATCGACCGTGGCAATTCGTGTGAGCTCGGTGAGATTCGCCGTGAGCCGCTCACGTGACATCGCCAGCGCTGCGTTTGCCGCAAGCATGCGGACGGCGGCGAAGTCCCTGGAGTCGAACGCGCTGCCGTCGCGACGATCCGTCAGGGTGACGACGCCGATCCGACGCCTGCCGGCGACGAGTGGAATAGCGATGAACGAGTCCGTGCGATACCGCAAGCGCGGCTTGCGCGGCGGCAGATCCGAGCTTCGTCCGAGCGTGGGCCATCCGGTCGCGAATGCACGCCCGATCACGCCTTCACCGGGAACGATGCGTAGGTGTTCCACCACCGAGCGGGGATAGCCGTGCGTGGCCGCAATGGTCAGGGCATCTTCTGCGGCATCGTATGTCGCCAGCGCGCCGGTCTGCGCGCTCACTTGCGCCGCCAGCGTCCGGAGCACGAGCCGATGCGCCCGCGCGGCATCGACATCGCGGGCGAGCCGTCGCGAGAAGCCATAGAGCCGCCGATTGAATCGCGTCACGTGGGCTGCGTCATCCAAGGCGGTCCGTGTCCGCGCGGCCATGCAAACCACTGAATACAAAATCGTTAGCTTGGCCGGCTCATCCGGAGGTAGCACGGTATGTGCCACGGGCTTCATGCGTCGAACTGGCGCGAAGTCGGGACTTGGCCCGGACCTGTCAATTGATGAAGTCGGGGAAGTCCGCTCGGCGGCTGATTTTTAGCGCGAAGGAAATGCCAGGTCGCCCGACGTGCTTCGAAATTGCTGGGGATTTGCGTGCGTCACACGCGCGTCACGCGAAATACAGTCGGAATACCGATTGCAGAATCGTCGGCCCGCGTTCATCTACACATTCGCGAGGAATCCAACTCGTATGGAGATCCGCTTCATTTCGTCGCTCACCGCCGAGGACGAGAATCTCTTCGCGCCTGCGCTGCTGAAGGCGATAGCGGCGATTCTCGACCAGCTTCCGATCGCGTACACGCTGCGCATCGAGACGACCGGCGCACACACCTTTCAGCATTCGCACGCAGGTGCAGCCGAAGAGGAACGATCGGCGGCCGCGCTGTCGCGCGTCGTGCCGCTGGCGCCGTACCCACGTGTCAGCGGCAGCTGACGCTCTGCGGAAACAATGCGACGAGTTGAGAAAAGCCCTCTGGGATGTTGACTTTCCAGCCGGTACTCCCTGTTTTCCGGCGCGAATTCGCAGGTCAGCAGTAGGCATGCGGCGTGCACGATGACGCCGCGGTCCTTTTTGTTTTCGAACTGGGAGGCGTCGTTGAGGAGACTCATTCTGCTAGGCGTTGCGGCGGCTTTTTGCGCAACGGCGACGGAGGCGCGCGCGGACACGTTGCAGTTCGACGGTCTGGGCAACGCCGAGATCGTCACCGTGGCCGGGACAGTGTCCGGGTCGTTCTATGCCGGCGAGCTGAATTGGTCCTGGCTGGGTTCGACGCCCGCTGGTTTTGACGCCTCGTTCTATTCGTACTGCATCGATCTCCTCAATGACGTCGTCAATCCCCAGGACGTGTCGATTCGCTCAACGAGCGAGTTGACGACGCCGGCGCCGGACGGGGCGTCGAAGGCCGCCTCTCTGGTCAACACGTTCGCCCAGGCCATTCGTACGGGCGGCACGGGCATCGAAGCCGCGGCGCTGCAAGTGGCCATCTGGGAGGCGATTTACGACCCCGTCATCGATCTGTCCAGCGGGAACTTCCAGTTGATCACCGAGCCGTGGGCCTACACGGGACAGGCCACCGCGCTGGCCATTTACGACCAGGCGGCGTTGTACCTGCAGAGCCTTGCGTCCGGGCAGTACGCCAACGCCACCGCGATCTGGCTCGACGCGCCGATTCCGGGCCAGGATCAAATCACGAGCGTCCCCGAGCCCGCAGCCCTGATGCTGCTTGGCATCGGCGCGCTGGCGGCAGCGCGCTTCTCGCGCGGTCGTCGCCGCGCCGTGGCCGACTCGGTGACCACGACGCGTTCCGAAGGAGCGGTGTGATTCGAGTCCACTACCGAGCTCACAGTCAATTACCGGGAGAACCGACCACATGAAGAACACGGTCTTCACGCTCTTCGCCGCGATCACATTGCTCGTGCCCGTGGCCGCCGCCGCCTCGAACGCTGTACCTGTGCCCGAGCCCTCGATCACCGCCCTGCTGCTGGTTGGCGGTCTGGGTGCCGGCGCCTCCATCATTCGTCGTCGCCGGAGCCGATAGCGTCAGTCCTCCCCCTCGCGCGCGACGCATACCGGCCGCACCCTATCGGTGCGCACCCGGGTGCGTCGGCGCATCGTCGTTCTTCCGTTTTTCTCGTCACGTCTGACATCCGTGCGTCCGAATGGAATTCGTGCGGAGAAGTCGCGTGATCGAGCAAATGTCACCGCTGGGGACGGTATAAGGCTGCGAATGCGCGGCCAAGAGTCTGCCAAACCTCGGACTTACGGAGAGCGCGTGCGCCGGCGCGCACTTCAGAAAGTCAGGTAAGTCATTCTCTCCACAAGGGCAAGCTGTTCGCGAACGTGAGACGCCACGGCGGTGAGCTCTTTGCTCCTCGGCCAGACTTCAGCGTCTGTCACGAGCGTGGGTGGTTGAGAGGGACGGTCTGGTATGACGAAAGTCCGGGGGTCGACACTGATGCGGATCGGCGCTGTCATTGCGCTCGTCGCGAGTCTGGCGGGATGCGCGCGCGATCCCCAGACCGAGAAGGCGCGGTTCGTCGCCAGCGGCGATCGGTATATGGCGCAAAACAAGATGCGCGAGGCGGTCATCGAATACCGAAATGCCATCGAGATCGATCCGCGCGCCGGGGACGTACGGGCGAAGCTGGCCGACGCCTATCTGCGATCGGGCGATGCAGCCAATGCGCTGCGAGAATATACCGGCGCAGCGGACGCGCTCCCCGACAACACCGATCTTCAACTCAGGACGGGGGACCTCCTCCTCGTGGCCGGCCACTTCGATGAGGTGCGCGCCCGCGCGCAGCGGGTTCTTCAACGGGAGCCGAAGAACGTGCGCGCGCAGATCCTCCTCGCCAACGCGCTGGCGGGCCTCAAGCAGTTCGACAGCGCCGTCGGCGAGCTGGAGGAAGCGATCCGGCTCGATCCCCAGGCGTCCACGTATTCCAATCTGGGCGTCATCGAATTCGGCCGAGGGAAGACCGAGGCTGCCGAGCAGGCGTTCAAGCAGGCGATCGCGATCGACGGAAAGTCCGTCGCCGCGCGCCTGGCTCTCGCGAACTTCTACTGGGTGTCCGGCGAATGGACGCCCGCGGAGGCCGCGCTGCGCGACGCGCTGGCGATCAATCCGAACAGCTCGCTGGCGCACCGCGCACTCGCCACGTTCTACTTATCGACGAAGCGGCTGAACGAAGCCGAGCCGCACCTGAAGAAAGTCTTCGAGCTGACGAAGTCCTCGCACGCGGCACTCGCGCTGGCCGACTACTACATCGCCCAGAGCAAGAACGCCGCGGCGCGGAGTACGCTGCAGCCGCTGTTGGCCGCGCCGGCGACGCACTCCGCGGCGGCCGTTCGCCTCGCCGGCCTCGACTATCGCGAGGGTCGCCGCACAGAGGCGCTGGCCCGCGTCGATCAGGTCCTCGCGTCGGACGCCAGCGATCTCGACGCGCTCCTTACGAAAACGTCGATTCTGCTCGACGACGGCAAGCCCGAGGACGCGCTCGCGTCGGCGACGACCGCAGTGGAGAAGCATGCGGATTCCGTCGCGGCGCTCTTCGCGCTCGGACGTGTGCAGGCGGCGCGCAAGCAGACCGACGCCGCGGTCAAGGCGTACGAAGGCGTGCTGCGCTTGAATCCCCGTGCGACGGCCGCGCAGATCGCGCTCGCGAAGCTGCATCTGGCCAGCGGCCGTGCGGACACGTCGCTGTCGCTCGCGCAGGAAGCGCTGCGACTGGAGCCCCAGAACTGGGATGCGCGGCTGGTCTACGCTCGCGCACTGCTCGCCCGCGGCGAACTCGATCGCGCGACGCGCGAGATCGACGCGCTCGTGCAGCGCTATCCTGATTCGTCGGTGGTTCAGGCGCAGCTCGGGCTGCTCCTCGGCAGGCGGAACGATCTCACGGGGGCGGCGCGGGCGTTCGGACGCGCCCTCGCTCTCGATCCGGGCAACCTCCAGGCGCTGGGCGGTCTCATCGCGCTCGATCTGGCGGCGCACCAGCCCGACAAGGCGCGGGCTCGCATCGATGCGAAGCTCGCAGACGGGAATCCGAGCGCTGCGACGCTCACCCTGGCGGCCCGCACGCACGCGGCGTCGGGGGATCTGGCCGGGGCGGAACAGCTGTTCAGGCGTGTCCTGGAACAGGCGCCGGATGAGCTCTCCGCGTACGCCGCGCTGGGGCAGGTCTACATGCGCCAGGGAAAACTGGATGCCGCACACGCGGAATTCGAAACGCTCGCGGCGCGCGATCCGAGGCCCGTCGCGGCCCTCACCTTCTCGGGGATGATCCTGCAGGCCCAGGGAAATCTGCAGGGGGCGCGCGAACGATTCGAGCGCGCGATCGAGATCGACCCGAACGCGCCCGTCCCGGCGAACAATCTCGCGTGGCTGTACGCGGAACAGGGCGCAAATCTCGACGTCGCGCTGCAGCTCGCGCAAACGGCGAGCCGCCGTCTGCCCGACAACCCCGAGGTCAGCGACACGCTGGGGTTCGTGTATTACAAAAAGCGGCTGCCGAAGCTGGCGATCCCTCTGCTGAAGACCAGCGTCGCAAAGGAACCGTCGAACCCGTTGTTCCACTATCACCTTGGACTCGCATATGCGGGCGCGGGACAGGTGGCTGCGGCGAAACAGTCGCTGAACGCGGCGCTCCATCTGAAGCCGGACTTCCCGGGTGCGACGGACGCCCAGAAAGTGTTGCAGTCGCTCTCCACGCGCCAGTAGTTCGAACGCGTCAGTCGGCGAGCTCCCGATAGAGATCGAGATATCGGCGCGCCATCGCCGCGCTGGTGTAGCGATCCAGCACCGCCGCGCGGGCAACCCGCGCGCGGCCCCGAGCGCCTTCCGGATCGCGCAGACACTCCTCAATCGCGCGGCCAAGCGCGTCTGCGTCCGGCTCCGCAAGCAGGCCGTTCTGACCTTCCTCGAGGACGCCCGCGACGCCTCCGACTCTGGACGCGACCACCGGCACGCCGGCCGACATCGCCTCGAGCAACGTGATCGGAAGACCTTCGGTTCGCGACGGGAGCACGAAGACATCGAACAGCGGCACGCACGTTCCGGCATTCGGGACGTAGCCCGGCAGAAGAACGCGATCCTCGATGCCGAGGCGCTGCGCAAGGCGCATCAACGCAGACCGCTCCGGACCTTCACCGAGAATCATCACAACGCCCGCCGGCTGACCGCGCAGCGATGGCGCAATCCCGCGGAGGAGCAGATCGAACCCCTTCTCGTGCGAGAGCCGGCCGATCGCGCCAATCACCGGCGAACGGCCGGCGGAGAGGGCCCCGACGCGGCGATCGCGCGGCGCCGCGTTCAGGGCCGCGAGATCGATGCCGTTCTCAATCACACGCCAGCGCCGGTCGTGTAGCCGGTCGAGACCGCGGCGCGACGTCATGCCGCGGTGGACGAGCACGACGCGATCGGCTCGCCGCAAGAGCAGCCGGTCCAGCCACCCGTAGAGCGTCTGCCGATCGAACCAGTGCGCGTTCGTGTACCCATGCACCGTCACGATGAGCGGACGCCCGCGCACCCGCCTGGGCAGCGCGCCCATGAGGATGTTCGGTTTGTAACCGTGCGAATGGAGAATGTCGAAGCGGTTCGTCTCCGCGACCTGCAGAATGGCCCGTGCGCCCCGCAGGCTTGGCCCGGCGGCCATCACGACGCGGTGTACCGGAAGGTTCCGCGCGCGCGCGGCTTGCTCGATCGGCTTTTCACCGGCGGCCGGCGTTCCGATCGATGCGATCGCCGGCTCGTGTCCGAGCGCCTGCAGCGCCGAGCACAGATCGAGCAGCACGGACTCTGCGCCGTAGAGCCCCTCGCTGTCGATCAGGTGGAGCACGCGGATCGGGCGTGCCTGCCGCCTTGTCAGTCGCGCACCCGTTCCCACCAGCGGTGGAACATCAGCATGGCGAAGATCTGGCGGTCGTTGAGGCGGCGCCGCGTCGCGTGGGCATCGAGCCGCTCGGACACCTGCTCCGGCAGCAGGACGCCGGCGCTCATGACGCGTTCACGGCTCAGTTGCGCCTCGGCGAACGACCGCATCCGGCCGCGCAGCCAGGACGCAATCGGCGAGGCAAATCCCTGCTTCCGATGCTCGAGGACCGGGGCCGGAAGGATCGACCGGGCCGCGCGCCGCAGCAGGTACTTCTTGCGCCCGCGTTTGAGCTTCACGGACGCCGGCAGCCTTGCGCAGAACTCGACGAACGTGTGGTCGACGAATGGAACCCGGAGCTCCAGCGAGTGCGACATCCCGACGCGATCGGTGAGCGCGAGGATATCGTCGGGCAAGTACATCTTGATGTCCTGGTACAGCGCCTGATCGAGCGGCTCGGCGTCCGCATGCTCGAAGTGGCGCCATCCAGCGCGATCGACGGCGTCGAAATCGATTCGCCGCGCGATGGCGGGATCGTACAGGCTCCGCCGCTCGGGCGTCGGAAACACCGATATATAGCGCTGCCAGCGCTGCGGTGGCGGCACTTCCGCCGCCTCGAGAAACCGCTTCACGTGATTGACCCGATAGTGGCCGCCCCGCTGCTCGCGCACGCGCCCGACCAGTGGGCGGGCGGCGATCGCCATCTGTCTCAGAGGAAACCGGTCGACTCCCGCGCTCAGCTGGAACCCGAGGTAGCGTTCGTATCCGGCAAAGTTCTCATCGCCGCCGAGGCCGGTGAGCGCCACCGTAACGTGACGGCGCGCCTGCTCGCAGATGTGGTGCGTCGGGATCAGGGAATCGTCCGCGAAGGGCTCGTCGAACGCGTCCAGCGCACGGTCAATCGCGGCCTCGGGATCGGGCTGCACTTCGAACACGTGATGATCGGTCCCGAACCGCTCGCTGACCGCGCGCGCGAACGGCCGCTCGTCGAGGAAGCTGCCCGTCCCGCCGCCGAAGCCGATCGTAAACGTGCTGACCGGCGCGGTCGTCGCTTCGGCTGTCAATGCGACGACGAGGCTCGAATCGATCCCGCCGCTCAGGAACGCGCCGAGCGGAACCTCGCTGAGCAGCCGCATCCGCACCGACTCGCGGAGTCGTTCGAGCAGCTCGTGCTCCAGATCGCGCTCCGATCCGGACAGCTTCGGCCCGAACGTGAGGTCCCAATACTGCTCCTGCCGCACGCCACGCTCGTCGGCGATGAGGTAGTGCCCCGGTTCGAGCTTCCGGATTCCGTGGTACGCCGTCCACGGCGCAGGGACGTAGCCATAGGCGAAGAACGCATCGAGGCCGGTCCAGTCGAGATCGCGCGGCACGGCGGGATGCTGCAGCAGCGACTTGATCTCCGATCCGAAGACGAGGCGTCGATCGTCGGCGTAGTAATGCAGCGGCTTGATGCCAAGCCTGTCGCGGACGATGAACAGCGAGCGCTCGCGGGTGTTCCAGATCGCGAACGCGAACATCCCCCGCAGGTGCCGAAGCGCGCGGGGCCCCTCTTCCTCGTACAGATGAAGGATCGTTTCCGTGTCGCTGCGGGTCTTGAACCGGTGACCGCGGCGCCGCAGATCGGCCTGCAGCGGCTCGTGGTTGAAGACCTCGCCGTTGTAGACAATCCACAACGTGCCGTCTTCGTTGCTCAGCGGCTGATGCCCGCCTTCGACGTCGATGATCGAAAGCCGCCGCATGCCGATGCCCAGCCCGCCGTCCGTGTAAAAGCCCTGATCGTCCGGTCCCCGCCGCGCGATGACGTCGCACATCGACTGCAGCACGCCGCGGTTCGCGTCCGGTGCCGCGCGATCGAATTCGAACGCTCCGGCAATGCCGCACACGTCAGGCGCCCTTCCTCGGCGTCCAGAGCACCTGGCGTTCGCCACGCAGGAACCGCACGAGGGCGGCGCCGGCTGCCGCATTGATCAGGCAGAAATAGAAGGGCACGAAAACAGGCCGGAGGCGAATGCGTCCGCCCGAGACCCACCCGACGACGGCGAGCATGTAGCAGGCGCACTGTAAGGCGAACAGACCCGCATAGAACGGACGGCCAAGGAGCGCCAGATTCAGCACGAACGCGGCCGCGAGCGGGATGAGCAGCGTGTACCGAAGCACCTTGTGCACCCATAACTGGAAGGCAACGAGGCCGTTTCTCGGGTGCAGCAGCGAGCGAAGATCGTACAGCGCGTGCAGCGCCCGCAGCGAGACCCGCACACGCATCTTGAACTCGTCCTGCTGCCGGCCCAAGGCGGCTTCGCGTGCACGCGCCCGTCCGCAATAGGCCACCCGATAGCCCTGCTCTATCACGCGCAGGGGCAGCACGAAATCGGGAAGATCGCCGGCAACCATGGGGCGATAGAGCCGTCTCCGCACGGCATCGATGCCGCCGTTCACCCCGATGACGGATCCGGCGCGGGTTTCCAGCCTGCGAATCCAGTTCTCGTACCGCATGTACATGCCGGAGCCGCCGCCGACCGCCGTTTCGCCAGGATCGACGTACTCGAGACACCCGGTCACGTAGCCCACGGCGGGATCCTCGAAACAGTCGACGAGCGCCTCAATAGCGTCCGCGTCGTACTCCGAATTCGCGTCCGCGAATACGACGATCTCGCCGCGTGCGAGCTCGATGCCTCGATTGAGCGCCATCGTCTTGCCCTGGCGAGGCTGCTGTCGCACGAGCGCCACGCGAGGGCCTGCGAGGCCGCTGACGATGGCATCCGTGCCGTCGGTCGATCCGTCGGAAACGACCACCACGTCGAGCCGCTCGGCCGGGTAGTGCTGCGCGAGCTTGTTGCGCACCGTTTCGCCGATGTGCTCCGCTTCGTTGTGAGCCGCGATGAGCACCGTCACGTGCGGGCGCACGCGGCCGGGCGCCTTCCGGACGGCACGACGACGACGCAAGGCGAGCAGCGTCAGAGGGTACCCCGCATAGACGTAGGCCACCGTCGCGAGCGCGGTCCAGAACGCCGCTTCGATCAACCGCTCGGCGAGCACAGGCTCAGGCATGCCCT
>JAICSD010000229.1 GCA_025937075.1 Vicinamibacteria bacterium
CCATACGAGGAACCCGATGATCGCGATCGCGAGGCTCGAGAACGCCACAAAGGTGTATCCGAAGATGTTCTTGCGCGCGAAGGCCTGCACCAGCTCGCTCACGACGCCCATCGCCGGCAGGACCATGATGTAGACCGCCGGGTGCGAGTAGAACCAGAACAGGTGCTGGAACAGGATGGGGTCGCCGCCGAGCGCCGGGTCGAAGATGCCGAAGTGCAGGCCGCGTTCGACCGCCACGAGCAGCACCGTGATCGCGATCACCGGCGTGCCGAGGATGAAGATCAGGCTCGTGGCGTACATCGACCAGACGAACAGCGGCAGCCGGAACCACGTCATCCCCGGCGCGCGCATGCGGTGCACCGAGACGATGAAGTTCAGGCCCGTCAGGATCGACGAGAAGCCGGTGATGAACACGCCGAGCCCCGCCGTGATCACGTGTGAGTTCGACGACGCCGTGCTGTACGGCGCGTAGAAGGTCCACCCCGTGTCGACGCCGCCCGTCGCGATCGCGACGATCGTGAAGATCCCGCCGAGCACGTAGATGTACCAGCTCAGAAGGTTGATGCGCGGGAACGCTAGGTCCTTCGCCCCGATCATGATCGGGATCATGAAGTTGCCGAGGACGGCGGGGATCGACGGGATCAGGAAGAAGAACACCATCACGACGCCGTGCATCGTGAAGAGCTTGTTGTAGGTCTCCGGCTGTACGAGATCCGCGGCCGGCGTGAGCAGTTCGAGCCGGACCATCAGCGCGAAGAAGCCGCCGAGGAAGAAGAAAAACGTAATCGAGATCAGGTACAGGATCGCGATCCGCTTGTGATCCTTCGTCAACAGCCACGATTTCAGGCCGTAGCCGTCGTTCAGATAGTTCACGCTGCTGGTGGTGGTAGCCATATCGTTACTTTGCCGGCGCCGGTCCGGCCGCCCCGGCCGGTGCTGCCGTCGCCGGACCCGCGCCGAGCGACTTGATGTAGGCGATCAGCTGCAGGACCTGTTCTTCCGTCACGAGCCCCTGGAAGGTTGGCATGACCGGCTGGAAGCCTTCGACAATCTTTGCCTGCGGGTTCAGGATCGACTCCCGGATGTACGCATCGTCCATCGTCACCGTGCCGCCCCCCTGCAGGCGCACCGGTTTGCCGTATGCGCCTTTCAGCACCGGACAGGTGCCCTGGGTCGTCTCGAGATGGCAGGTGCTGCACGCGAGATCCTGGAACAGCTTCGCGCCCGCATCCGCCATCGTGCCGGTGCTCGTCCCGCCGCCCAGCCACGCCTGATATTCCGCGGGTTCCATTGCGGTGACCCAGCCGATCATCTCGGAGTGCCGCGTGCCGCAGTACTGCGTGCAGAAGATGTGGTACCGGCCCGGCTTCGTCGCGGTGAACCACAGCGTGTTGTAACGCCCGGGCACGACGTCGGCCTTCACGCGGAAGTCGGGGATGAAGAAGCTGTGGATGACGTCCTCCGAACCCATGATCAGCTTCACGGGACGACCGACCGGCACGTGCAGCTCGTTGATCTCCCGCGCGCCGTCCATGTGCTGAAGCTTCCACATCCACTGCTTGCCGACGACGTACACCTCCATGGCGCCTTTGGGCGCGCGCGTCAGGTGGAAGAAGACCTGCGCGCCCCACACGAACATCACCATCGTGATGCCCAGAGGAATGAATGTCCACAGCAGCTCGAGCGGGATCGACCCGTGAATGGCGTCACCGATCTCGTTCTCGCGCTTACGGTGGAACTTGACCGCGAACACGATGACGAGGATGGCGATGAGCAGCCCGAAAAACGCCGAGACCGCCAGGAGGAAGAAATACAGGGCATCGACTTGCGCCGCCTGCTCCGACGCCTGCTGCGGAAAAAATGGAAGCTCAAACATGGTTTAGGTGCGGCTGCTCATGTCCGCGTGCTGCCGATCGCGCCGGAGGCTGACGAACACGAACGCGACGATGCTCGCCAGCGTCGCGAGGCCTCCGATGCGGACCGCGCGGATGATGGCGGCGCCATACTTCCCCGTCGCCGGATCGTAGTGATAACAGAGCAGCAGCAGCTGATCGGCGACCGTGCCGAGCCGGTTGTGCGAGGCCTCCACGAGCGCGAGCCGCAGATCCCTCGGGGCGAAATCGATTCCAAGGAAATAGCGCGCGACGACACCAGAGGGCGTCACGACGTAAATAGCCGCCGCGTGCGCGTACTGCTGGATGTTCTCGTCGTACGCGTAGCGAAAACCGAGCGCGTCTGCCAGCCGATGAATCGCCGGATCGGTGCCCGTCAGGAAGTGCCAGCCTGCGGCGGTGGCAGGACGGCCATAGTGCTCCACGTACGTGTGCTTCTTCTCGGACGCGAGCTGCGGTCCTTCGCGCGGGTTGATGCTCGCGACGACCACGTCGAAGTCCTTGCCCGCATCGAACGACAACGTTTTCAGCGCGCCCGTCATGCCGTTGAGCACGTGCGTGCACAGCATCGGGCACTCGTAGTACGCGAGCGCCATCACGACGGGGCGCTTGCCGAAGAAGTCCCGCAGCTTCACGTCGCGTCCGGTGTCGTCCTTGAACGTGAGATCGAGCGGGAGTTGCTGGCCGATCTTCTGATCGATCCCGACCTTTTCGAGGATTGCCGGCTTCCTGCTCGCCGGGTTGATCTCCGGCGGCGCCGGCATGCCCATACCCTGCGCGGCGGCGACGGACGGCAGCATCAGCGCGACGAACAGCGACGTCCAGATTCTCCTCACGTCCCGCCTCCAGGTCCCTTGGGTGCCGCGGGCGTGGCGGGCGCGGGCGATGGGGTCGACGATGGCGTCGCCGTCTGCGGGGCCGCTGCGCCTGATGACTGATCGGGCTGGCCGGCGGGAATGATCCGTCCACCGGACGATTCGCCGCTGGCGGCGACATTCGTGCCCTCGGACGGATCGTTTGCGCCCGTCCGCACGGACAGACCCTTCTTCAGCAGCATCTCCTTCGCGCGTTCGATCGGGACGTGCGCGATGCCGGCGCTCTGATTGACCCACCCGTAGCTGTGCAGGTGCGCCACTTCGTCGGCGCGGAACTGCTCCAGGTCCGCCCACGGCGTCGTCTGGAGCCGGGGCTCGGGGGGAAGCTGGCCTGCAGGGGCAGCGAGCGGCGTCACGAACGGGTCGTTGCGCGTCTCGATTCCGTTGAACGCGACGAACAGGAACCTCATCGCGATTGCGATCACGATGCACACGGACGCGAGCATCGCGGCGAACGACAGCACGCCTCTGACGCTGACGTCGCTGTGTTCGTGCGCGACGTCGACGTTGTCGAGCGAACCGTGCGGATGCCCGTGGGCGTCAGTGCCCGGCGTGCTGCCCATGCGCGAGCATCTCCTTGAAATTCGGATCGTTGACCGGCAGCAGCGGGTAGCGGCGAAGCTGGCCCGCGAAGAGAAACAACCAGATGCCCGCGAGGCCGATCGGCAGGAACACGTTCGCGATGCTCACGGGAAACGGCTCGTGGTTGAAATTCGGCGCGACGAGCCAGATGAGATCCACCAGCCGCATGGCGATGATGAACCACGCCACGCGCGCGAGGAGCCGCGGGCGTCGTTTCAGATCGCGCGAGAGCAGCAGGCAGAACGGCAGCGCGAAATGACCGACGACGATCAGCAGGCTGACGTACTGCCACCCGTAGCGGAGCCGCTCCAGATAGAAAGTGATCTCCTCGGGCAGGTTCCCGGCCCAGATGATCAGGAACTGGGAAAACGAGAAGTACGCCCACAACATGACGAAGGCGAGCATCAACTTGCCGATGTCGTGGATGTTCTCCGTCCGGAGGACCGACGCCATCGGCTCCCGACGCGCGATCACGGACAGGACGACGGCCGCGAACGACAACGCGCAGAGCGCCTGGCCGGCGACCATGATGAATCCGAAGATGGTCGAATACCAGTGCGGGTCCAGAGACATCAGCCAGTCGATCGCCGCGAGGCTCATCGTGACGACATAGATCACGAGCCCCGGCGCGCTGATGACGCGGAACCGCCGCGTATCCGCTCGGGTGACGGCAACCTCGCCCCGATCCTGCTGGGCGGACCAGCGATTGAGGTAGTACGCGCATCCCATCCAGATGATGAAGTAAATCGCCGCCCGGATGAGGAAGAAGGGGACGTTGAGGTAAACGTGCTTGTGCTGCAGGATCTCGTCCGCGCGGACAGCTTCCGGACGCGCCCACAGATACAGGTTCGGCAGCGTCACCGCGATCGGAATGAACAGCAGCAGGCAGTAGGGAATGAGACGGCTGCCCGCTTCGAAGATCCGCCGGCTGACGAGACCCCACTGGCCGCCGGACATGTGCTGCGTCATCAGCATCGACAGACAGCCGAGCGACAGGCCCAGGCAGAACATGAAGCCGATGAGCCAGGACTGCAGGAACTGCGCGGGCTGCAGCAGGCACCCGATCGCGCCGACGACCAGACCGGCGATGCCGACGATGAGGCCGCGCTGCTGAAGCCGGCCGATCTCGGCGACGTCCGAGGTGAGAGCGTGAGTGTCCATTAGTGCTTCGCCGCCCCCTCCGACGGCGAACGCGCCGGCTCCGACAGCTTCTGACGATCTTCCGGCGTGAGGTCCGCGACGGCGGCGTTCTGGCTGTACTGCAGCGCGCGGATGTACGCGGCAATGGCCCACCGATCGCGCGCGGCAATCTGCGCACGATAGTCCGGCATCGCGCCGAAGCCGTTCGTCATCACGTCGTAGAAGTGGCCGAGCGGCGCCTGACGCAGCCGATCGATGTGATACGACGGCGGCTGGCGATAGCCGCGCCGCACGATCATGCCGTTGCCGGTGCCGTTGCGGTCGTGGCACGGCGCGCAGTAGATGTTGAAGCGATCCTCGCCGCGGTCGAGCACCTGCTGCGTGAGCGGGAACGGCAGCGCGTCGACGACCGCAGCGCCGTTCTTTCCCGTGAAGAACGGGGAATCATCCTGCAGCGTGCCGCGCGCGACGGTGTCCTCGGGCAGCGGCCTCGCGCTCGAGCCGTCCTTGAAGAACTCGCTGTCGCGCAGCGGGATGTACTTCGGCTGGTTGTGCATGTCCTGCCGGCACCCGGCCGCTGCGAGGAGGCACAAGAGCGCGGCGCCGAGGCTATGGCTGAACTTCATTGATCTCGCTCGCATTCAGCTTCTCGAGCAGCTCGAACGTGCGCGTCCGGTCGAATTTCGGATCCGCGGATTCAATCAACAGGAAGAATCGATCCCGGCTGGCGTGCTCGAAACGCGGCACGTTGAACACCGGGTGGTACGGCATGGGCAGCCCGTTCAGGAGAATCATCCCGACGACGGCCGCGATCGACGCAAAGAGAATCGTCAGCTCGAACGTGACGGGAATGAACTGCGGCCAGCTGTTGAGCGGTTTCCCCGCGATGTTCGTCGGGTACGTGATCGCGTGCACCCAGTACTGCAGGCCATACCCGGTGAGGAGGCCGGCGAGTCCGCCGCCCAGCACGATCGCCGACAGCCGTCGATCGTGGTGCCCGATCGCTTCCCACGCTTCCTCAATCGGAAACGGAGAGAACGTGTCGATCTTGCGATACCCCTCTGCGTGAACGCGTTTCGCGGCCTGGACCAATGCGTTCGGATCGTCGAATTCGGCCATGAGGCCGTAAACGGGCTCGGCAGCCATCAGACCTGCTCCTGCTCACGCACCGTCATGTGCGCGGTGAGCCCCTTCATTTCGGCGATGGAAATCATCGGCAGCAGCCGGACGAACAGGAAGAACATGAACACGAAGAATCCGATCGTGCCGACGTACGTCATCCAGTCCCATTTCGTGCCGAAGTACATGCCCCACGAGGAGGGAAGGAAGTCCCGGTGCAGGCTCGTGACCACGATGACGAAGCGCTCGAGCCACATGCCGATGTTGACCACCATGGCCACCATGAACAGCAGGATGGGCGTCGTCCTGATCTTCTTGAACCACAGCCACTGCGGCGTGATGATGTTGCAGAAGATCAGCGTCCAGTAGATGTACCAGTAGGGGCCCGTCATCCGGTTCCAGATCATGAACCCCTCGTAGCGGTTCGCGCTGTAGAACCCGAAGAAGGCCTCCGATGTGTACCCGTAGGCGACGATCAGTCCCGTCACCAGCGTCACCTTCGCCATGTTCTCCAGGTGGCGCAGCGTGATGAAGTCCTCGACGTGGTAGATCTTCCGCAGCGGAATCGCCAGCGTCAGCACCATCGCGAACCCGTCGTAGATGGCGCCGGCGACGAAGTAGGGCGGGAAGATCGTCGTGTGCCAGCCGGGAACGATCCCGATGGCGAAGTCGAAGCTGACGACCGTGTGGACCGAGAGGACCAGCGGCGTCGCGAGGCCCGCGAGCAGCAGGTAGATGTG
This sequence comes from Vicinamibacteria bacterium, assembly GCA_025937075.1. Next base: position 6,349 of record JAICSD010000229.1, read on the forward strand.
CTCGTAGCGCTGCCAGTGGCGCGCGGAGCCGCGCCAGCCGAGCGCCAGCATCCCGTACGCCACCTTGACCGCACGGTGCTTCGCCTTGTCGCGCAGCGTCGCCAGATCCGGAATGAGACCGACGTACCAGAACAGCAGGGAGACCGTGAAGTACGTGGACACGGCGAAGACGTCCCAGATCAGCGGGCTCCTGAACTGAGGCCAGATCGCCATGCTGTTCGGGTACGGAAAGAGCCAGTACCACGCGAGCCACGGCCGCCCGGTGTGGATCAGCGGAAACAGCCCGGCGCACATGACGGCGAAGATCGTCATCGCCTCCGCGAACCGGTTGATCGACGTCCGCCAGTTCTGCTTGAGGAGCAGCAGAATTGCGGAGATGAGCGTGCCGGCGTGGCCGATGCCGATCCACCAGACGAAGTTGATGATCGCGAAGCCCCAGCCGACCGGAATGTTGACGCCCCAGATGCCGACGCCCTTCAGGATCAGGTAGCTGACCGCCATGCCGAGCATCCCGGTGATCAGGAAGCCGATGGCGACGACGACGTACCAGCTGATTGGCTGGTGCGTGGACAAGACGATCGTGCTGATCTTGTCGGTGATCGAGCCGAACGAATGACCCGGCTGGATGAGCGGTGGCGTCTTGTAAGTCGCGGGTTTCGGATTCATCAGTGTTCGGTCGCCGACGCGGCGCGCGGCGTCTCGAGCTCAGGATTCGGGTTTCGCAACGCAGCGAGATAGCTCGTCCGCGGACGAGTGTTCAGCTCCTCGACGAGGCCGTAGTTGCGCTGCTGCGCTTTGAGCTTGCTGACGCGGCTGTTCGGATCGCTCATGTCGCCGAACACGATCGCTTCGGCCGGGCATGCCGCGGCGCACGCGGGCACGACCTCGCCGTCGCGGATACGGCGGTCCTCGCGCTTGGCATCGATCCGCGCCGCGTTGATGCGCTGCACGCAGTACGTGCACTTCTCCATGACACCGCGGCTTC
>JAICSD010000208.1 GCA_025937075.1 Vicinamibacteria bacterium
CTGGGCGTCGCGGTTCTGCTGAACTGGCCCGTCTGGGCCGGCTTTGCCTCCGTCGGTGTGCTGCTGATCATCATTGGCGGCGTGGCCGCGATGGCCGCGCGCAAAATCATGAATGACGTGCAGCCGATGCCGCGCACCGTGGAAACGGTAAAGGAGACCTTCCAATGACGAACGCGACCGACCCGTCGATGCCGCTGAGCTCGATGGAGGAGGACATCGCCGGCACCCGCGCGTCGCTGAACCGCAAGATTGACGAGATCGAGAGGCGGCTGACGCCGGCGCACATCAAAGCACAGGTCCGGCGGAAGCTGGATCCGGAGCCGTACACCACGTGGCTGGCGCTGGGCGCTGTGGCGCTGGGGACCCTGATGGTGGTGCGCAGCTGGCCGCGCCACCGTGAGACGGACGCGCAGCTCGGGTACCCGGGTTAATCCATCGCGACTTTCCGCAGGAGCGGAAGGTCGGTGAGGATCTTGCCCGCGCCGAGGACGACGGAGGTCAGCGGGTTCTCCGCGACGAGGACGGGCAGGCCCGTTTCTTCGCGCAGCCGCTTGTCGAGATTGCGCAGGAGCGCGCCGCCGCCCGTCAGCACGACTCCGCGATCGAAGATATCGGCCGACAGCTCCGGCGGAACGCGCTCGAGTGCGTCCCGGACCGCCTGCACGATCATGCGCAGCGGTTCGGCGAGCGCCTCCCGCACTTCCTTGTCCGTCAGCACGATCGTGCGCGGCACCCCTTCCAGCAGGTGGCGTCCCTTGACTTCCATCTGCAGCGACTGCTCGAGCGGCGCCGCCGATCCCAGCTCGAATTTGATCTGTTCCGCCGTGCGCTCTCCGACCAGGAGGTTGTAGGTGCGGCGCAGGTAATGAATGATCGCTTCGTCGAGCGCGTTGCCCGCCACGCGCAGCGATCGCCCGTAGACCGTCCCGGCAAGCGAGATCACCGCGATGTCCGTGGTCCCGCCGCCGATGTCGACGATCATGTTGCCGGCCGCTTCGGTGACCGGCAGGCCCGATCCGATGGCCGCGGCCATGGGCTCGTCGACGAGGTGCACTTCGCTCGCTTTCACGCGGAAGCCGCTGTCCTTCACCGCGCGCCGCTCGACCTGCGTGATCTCCGGTGGCACGCCGATGACCAGACGCGGCCGCACCAGCGGGCGCTTGCCGTGCACTTTCCGGACGAAGTGCATCAGCATCTTCTCGGCGGCGTCGAAGTCCGCAATCACACCATCCTTCATGGGACGCACCGGCTTGATGTTCGGCGGCGTCCGGCCGAGCATCTCGTGCGCTTCGGCGCCGACGGCCTCGATCTCGCCTTTCGCCGTGTTGAACGCCACGATCGACGGCTCGTTGAGGACGATGCCGCGGCCGCGCGCGAAGACGCACGTGTTGGCCGTGCCGAGATCGATCGCAACATCGGTTGCAAACACAGACAACAGGTTCATGTAGACGCGTCCCGAAAAGTTGGCGGTGAGACGAGAACCCCCGTTCCCGCCCCACCGCCGTGGGAAGGAGGATGTTGTCCCGGCCAGAGGCATAACTCGTTCCGCACGGGACAGACCCCGGAATCACGAAATGTGCGGGAATTCATGCAGGATTGTCGCGCGAGGCTCCGGGCGGCACGCGCGCCCGATTACGAGACTGCGCGCAGATCACAAAATTGAAACGGAGGTCGGTGGTCGGTTTGTCGGTTGTCGGTTGTCGGTTGTCGGAGGCTGGGGGTTGGGAGTCAACTCTCGCGCAGCGCCGTCATGGGATCCACGCGCGTCGCCACCCGCGCGGGGACGTAGCAGGCGGCGGCCGCGACGGATAGCAGCGCGAGCGCCACGGCGGCGAACACCGCGGGATCGTGAGGACTGACGCCGAACAGCAGGCTCTGGAGGTAGCGGGCCGCTGCGAACGCCGCCGTGACGCCGATGCACACGCCGATACCCGCCGTCCGCAGCCCCTGCCCGAGCACGAGCCGCAGGATGGATCGGCGATCGGCGCCGAGCGCCTGGCGAATCCCGAACTCGCGAACGCGCTGCGCGACGCCGAACGCGAGCACGCCGTAGATCCCGATCGCCGACAACACGAGCGCGACCAGTCCGAACAGCGCGAGCAGCGCCATCGGCGCGCGGCGCGTCTGCAGCGAGCGCGACATCCACTCGTCCATCGTGCGGACGTCGGCGATCGGCTGCTCCGGATCGATCGATCGGACCGCCTCCCGTACCTGGGAAACGACCGTTTCGGGGTCGAGCGCCGTTTTCAGCACGAGCGCCATCGAACGCGGCGCCACTTGTGCGGCCGGATAGTACAGGCGCTCCTTCGTCACGGGCTCGCCGAGATCGATGCTGTTGATCGTGCCGACGACCCCGACGATCGTGAACGTCGGGCTGTCGCGGCGGCTGCGCTGGATCTGCGCGCCAATGGGGCTGCGATCGCGAAAGTACTTCTTCACCAGATACTCGTCGACGACGACCACGGGCGGCGCCCCGGCAACGTCGGCCGCCGTGAACGTGCGTCCTTCGACGAGCGGAATGCGCATGGCCTTGAAATACTCGCCGCCGATGACTTCCTGACGCCCGTGCGGCATCGGCTCGTTCGGCCCCTCGGTGCGGCCGACGATCGAATACGAGCCCGAGCTCACATTGCCGTTGAACGGCACGTTCGTCGTCAAACCCGCGGAGGTGGCGCCCGGAATGGCGGCGACGCGATCGAGCAGCCTGGACCAGAACGCCGCGCGCGCGGGAAGGTCCGGATAGGACGTCGCCGGCAGCGCAATCTCGGCGGTGAGGACGTGCTGGGGCGAGAAGCCGGGATCGACCTGCTGCAGCCGCGCGAAGCTGCGCACGAGCAGGCCGGCGCTGATCAACAGGACGACCGCGAGCGCCGTTTCCGAGACGACCAGCAGCGCACGGGTGGTCCCCGTCCGCTTTCCGGCCGTGCCGCGGCCGCTGTCGTCCTTCAGGGCGGCGGCCATCTGTCCCCGCAGAATCGCGATCGCCGGAACCAGGCCGAAGATAATGCCGGTGATCAGCGCGATCGCCAGCATGAACAGCAAGACCGGTGCGTTCGGCGTCGCGCCGGACGCGCCGGGAATCCGATCGGCGTTGAGTGCGACGAGCGCGCGAACGCCGATGGCGCCAATCGCCACGCCGCACAGACCGCCCGCCGTCGATAGCACGAGCCCTTCGACGAGGAGCTGCCTGAGGATGCGGCCGCGTCCCGCGCCGAGCGTCGCGCGGATGGCCAGCTCGCGTGCGCGGCCCGTCGCGCGCATCAGCAGCAAGTTCGCCACGTTCGCGCACGCGATGAGCAGCACGATCAGCACGCCCGCCTGCAGCACGTACAGCGGCGCCTTCACGTCGCCGACGAGCTCGTCGCGCAAGGGAACGGCATAGCCGCTGAAGTGGCTCATCTTCATGAACGCCGCCCGCGCGGGCAGCCGATCGATGTTGCGATCGACGATCATGTTGAATTGCGCGTTCGCCTGTTCGATCGTCGCCCCCGGCCGGAGCCGCGCGATCATCTGGCTGAACTCGTTGCCACGCGCGGTGTCAGCCATCTGCTCGGGCGTGAAGGAGAACGGCACGAGCAGCGCGACCTCGGGATCCATCAGCTCGAAATCCGCCGGCAGCACGCCGACGACCTTGTACGCGTCCCCGTTGATCCGGATGCTGCGCCCGACGATGGCGCGATCGGAGCCGTAGTGAGAGGCCCAGAGCGCGTAGCTCAGGATCACGAACGTGTCCGCCTGCGGCCGCGCCTCGTCCTCCACGAAGCCGCGGCCGAGAAATGGCTCGCGGCCGAGCGTCGAGAAGAAGGAGGGCGTGACCGCAAGCGCGCGGAGCTGCTCGGGATGCCCGCCCTCGTTCAGGTTCGCCGTCCGCGGCGTCATGAGCGCGGCGTCTTCGAGCGCGGGCGCTGCGGTCTTGCGGTCGATGTAGTCGGGGATCGAGACGCTCGCCTTCGAGAGATTGATCCCGCCATAGCTGTTCCAGATGAAGACGAGGCGATCGGCATGCGCGTAGGGAAGCGGCCGCAGGAGCATTCGATAGAAGAGGCTGAAGATGGCCGTGTTGGCGCCGATGCCGAGGGCGAGCGTCAGAAGGGCGACGAGCGTGAAGACGGGATGCTTGCCGAGCGTGCGGATGGCGTAGCGAACGTCCTGCATGCGCGATTGGACGGCCGGGGACGCAGAAGGGTTCTGATCGCTGAGGTTGTCGGTAGCCGGTTGTCGGTTGCCGGTTGCCGGTCGGTTGTCGGTTACGCGAAGGAGCGCGAAGGCGGGTTGTGGTGGGAGTTGGAAGTTGGGAATTCGCTACGCGGCGGTCGGGGCGAACATCACCGTGATGACATCCTCGTCCGTGAATGGACGAACGGATTCCTCGTCGAACACCTCGCGCTCGACGTGCGCCGCCGGCTCGTCCAGGCGAAGCGTGCGGCACGAGCGGTCGAGTTGCGGGAGATTCTCGACAGGGAGAAGATACCGGCCTTTGCGGAAGCGTCCCGATTTGACGACCAGATACCGGACACGGCGAGCAGAAGGTTCTATGATGACGCCGTCGACGTCCCCGAGCTTCTCTTCGTCGCGCGCCCGGACTTCCAGGTCGGCTAATTTTCCCGCTGGAATTTCAACGTTTCTGGCTGCCAGATAGCAGAGATCCGAACCGCCCGATCGACGAGTACTTCCGTTCCTTCCCACGCCTTCTTCATTTAGCAAGCGTGGTGCCACGGCGGCACAACCTGTGCCGCACGAGCCATTACCGGGTGCTGTGCGCGGTCGAGTTTACGCGCGCGCTCGAGGCGGCAATCGACGCCGCCGCACGGCCGCGCTCCGTCGCCACCGATGCCAGGAACAACACCACGAGAACTGCCCCCACCGCTGCCCCGATAGTCCGACCCATTGAAAACCTCCCGCGAGCGGCACACGAGTGCCGAGCCAAAACGCCTAAGCGAGGGCAACGGTCGTGCCCTGCGCGCGACAGCTCGCAACCCCAGTCGTTCGTGTCGTTTACGAAGATCCGCGGCAGCGGCGCAGCAGCCCAGCGATTACAGATTTGAGGGAGGAATGACGAGACGCGCATCAGCGAATGACGACGTGGACGGGCGTGGAGCGCGAGCTTTCCTTCACGGACGATCCCTCCAGCACGTATGCGGCGACCTGGAGCGTATGCGGACCGGGCGACATCCTGGGCAGCGGACACGTGCACGAGAACCCCGCAGCACCGGGCGTATCACTGCACGTGGCGTCGGTGATCTCCGTACGGGTGCCGTCCACGTACATCGCATAGCGAAGCTTGGAGAGCTCGGTGCGATCGGCGGCCTTCTGGTCCCAACCGAACCGCTCGTGCCCGGTGAGCACCGGCGCCTCCTCCGACACCGACGCAGAACGCCGGCATGCGGTAGCCGCGATCAGCGCGAGGACACACAGCAGCATCCGGCATGGGGCGTTTCGCATGTGCGCATCCATTTTTCTATGGCAGGCTGCCGACACGCAGCCTGCGTGTCGATGCCGCCTGACGTTGGTCAATGCCGAATGCCGGGTGTAACGGCTCATCGATGCCGAGAGTGTGGAGGACCATTTTTCTAGAAATAGTTCGGCGGCACGTCGAGGACAATCCGCCGCGCACGAAGATCGTCGGTGTGCGTCGTGCGGACACCCGCGTCGAGCGCCGCGAGCACGTCCCGATCGAGGTCGATGGCCTCAGGCAGATAGAGCCGGCACGCGCCGTATTCGTCCGCGTAGTCCTGTGAGGGAAACTGCAGCTGCAGCCGCGCCGCGCCGTTCTCGCGCGTAACGCTGTAAAGCGGATTGATCCGCAGCACGCCTCGAACACCTTCCGGCGGCGCGAGTCGATAATCCGCGAACACCTCGGGCCGATGGCTGGCAATGACGGTGAGCGCGGGATCGACGCACAGATCGTCGTCCGTCTGCGTGGGCCTCAAATCCACCCGGTCATTCACGATTCCGCTCAGGAGGGACTGCTCGCCGTACAGCCGCACGTCGATGTCTTCGAACAGCGCCCGGTAGCCTTCCGGCGGCAGCGCGTTGCCGGCCGATGGATTCCACTGTTCCGCGTTGTGGACGTGCGTGATGGCCGCTGTGCCGTCAGGACGCGTGACGCGCAGCATCTCGCGCGCGAACAGCGCTTTCGTCCAGATGTAATGGAAGGCGTCGTTGCAGATCGTCAGATCGAAGGCGCGCGACGCGAACGGCAGCGGCGCGTGCGCGTCCGCGCAGACGGCCTCGCAGCCAGGCGACGTGAACCGGCGCGCCAGCCACGCCTTCGTGAACGAGAGATCCATCAGGACCGGCGGCGCGTTCGAGAGTTGTGCGAGCGTTCGCGTCAGATGACCCGAGCCGCCGCACAAATCGGCGGCCCGCAGCGACGATCCTGGAATCGACGATGCGAGCGCGCGCGCGACGCCGTCGGCGGTGACGAACGTCGGGTCCGAAAAGCGATAGAGGAAATATCCGCCTTCGAAGGAAGGCCCCAGCGCCTCGACGATGTCGCGGTAGGTCGCGTCCGGATCGCCAATCCGTCCGCCCACCGCATCGTCCTCCGCGCCGATCATCGTCAGCAGCGCGGCATCGGGGTGGCCGTCCTCGATCTGCTGGCGCGCGGTATCGGCCATGCCGTCGAGCGTCATCACCGCGATGCCCGCCACGATGGCAAAGTGGCAGCACCAGCAGCCGATCACCGCGTCGAGGATGTCGCCGGAGCTGATGCGATGAAAGAGATCGCCCTTGACGGTTACGCCGCCGCCGCAATAGGGACAGCGCAGCAGCGCAAGCGTCTCGACGCGCATTCCGACATGATAGCCGGAGGGCCTTCAGGTGCGGGGACTTGGGGCCGGCGTGCGGGCTGTAGTCGCCATTTCCTGCTGGGTGCGCAGGATGCTGCACCATTCCTTGTGTTCCGCGATGGGCATGCCGCACTCCACGCAGATGCGAACCCGCTGCGTGGGCTTTCGGGCGAAGAGTTTCTGCAGGATCGTCACGTCGCCTCCCGGAGCCAGTTCGGCAGGCGGCCGCCCCGGGCCGACTGCGACCGCCGATATGAACATGAGACGGAAATGCGGGCCTGGAGGTTTGCTCGTGGCAGAGCTGGCCTTCACATAGATTTCACCACGAGCGGCCGCGCTGGTGGATACACTGTGCAGATGCGCACGGCAATTCGGCGTCAGGCTGTTGCGGGCCTGCTGCTCCTCTCGGGATTTCTCGCGGCGTGCGGCAGCTCGACGCCGGTCTCGCCCGATCAGAACAATGTGCCGTTTTCCATCACTGAGCTGACGGTGGGCTCCGGCGCCGAGGCGGTGGTCGGCTCGACAGCCTCGATCAATTACGATCTGTGGCTCTACAACGACAGCGCCGCGGACAAGAAGGGCACGGCCATCGGGCCCGGATCGTTCAGCTTCCTGGTCGGCCTCGGTCAGGTCATTTCGGGATTCGATCAAGGAGTCGCGGGCATGAAGGTGGGCGGCGTCCGCCGCGTGATCGTGCCGCCCTCGATGGCGTACGGCGCCATCGGCAACGGTCCAATTCCCCCTAACGCCGCGCTCGTCTTCGAGATCACCCTTCTCGGCGTCCAATAGATCGCATTCTTCCTGCGCCGCCGTGCCCGCCGCGTCATATAATCCGCGCGGGTGATCCCCGCGTCGCGCGGGGCGCAGCATCCCGTGCCGGCGAGGTGCGCCGAGTCTGTATGGCGTTGACGATCACCGAACGGCGCAGCGGGGATGTCACCCTGCTCGAGCTGAAGGGGCGCCTCGTGTTCTACGACGGCGCCGC
>JAICSD010000115.1 GCA_025937075.1 Vicinamibacteria bacterium
CAGCGCCTCGAGCGCCTCGTCCATCGCCGGCGAGGTCGAGCCGAAGTAAAGCACGCCGAGACGCGTCTTGCGCGACGCCGCCTTCGCGACCGGCTGCGGCACGAGCGTCGCCGCGGTGGCGAACTTCTTCAGCAGCGTGCGCATCTGCGCGTCGCGGTTCTGCTCGACGACGTAAACGCGCCTGTACCGACGGATGAATGCCTCGATCGCGTCGCTGAACGGATACGCGCGGATTCGCAGATAGGCGGTCCGGATGCCCGCTTCCGACTCGAGCTGCGCGCGGCTCTCGTCGACGGCCCAATGCGTTGTGCCGTACGCCACGATGCCGATGTCGGTGTCCGCATCTTCCACAACGGGCTGAGGCAGCAGCGTCTTCGCGGTGTTCTGCTTCCGCGTGAGACGGTCCATGTTGCCCTGGTAGTCGTCCGGACGTTCGCTGTACTGGCCGCGCGCGTTATGGCCGGACCCGCGGGTGAAATACGAGGGAGCGTCGGTGCCGGGCAGCGTGCGGTACGGGATGCCGTCGCCGTCGATATCGGCGTAGCGGCCCCATTCCGCCCCCAACGCCCGGACACCGGCCGCATCGAGCACCTTGCCGCGATCGAACGGCTTCTCCGGATAGACGAACGGATGCGACATCCACATGTTCATCCCGAGATCGAGGTCGCTCATCACGAAAACGAGCTGCTGGAGCCGTTCGGCACAATCGAACGCCTCCATGCTCATCTCGAAGCATTCCTCGACCGAGCTGGGAATGAGCATCACCTGCTTCGTGTCGCCGTGGGACAGCATCGCCGTCGTGGCGATATCTCCCTGCGCGGTGCGCGTCGGCAGCCCCGTCGAGGGCCCCACACGCTGGATGTCGAACACCACGCCAGGAATTTCCGCGTAATACGCGAGGCCGGCAAACTCGCTCATGAGCGAGATGCCGGGGCCGGAGGTCGAGGTCATGGCGCGCGCGCCCGCCCACCCGGCGCCGAGCACCATCCCGATCGACGCGATCTCGTCTTCCGCCTGGACGATCGCGAACGTCGCCTTGCCGTCCTTCTCCACCCGGTACTTCTTCATGTACCCGATCAGCGACTCCGGAAGCGACGAAGATGGCGTGATCGGATACCACGCGACCACGGTGACGCCGCCGAACATCGCGCCGAGCGCGGACGCGGTGTTCCCCTCGATGAGGATCATCCCGCGCGTCCTGTCCATCCGCTCGACCGTATACGGATCCTGCTTGACGAGGTGCTGCCGCGCGTAGTCCGATCCGGCCGCAAGCGCGCCCATGTTCAGATCGGCAGCCTTCACCTTCCTGCCGAACTGCTTCCGCAGCGCCTTCTCCATCTCGCCCATGTCGATGTCGAGCAGCTGCGAGAGCACCCCGTCGTAAATCATGTTCTTGACGAGGCGGCGCAGTTTGGCGTCGGTACACACCGTCGCGACGATCTTGTCGAACGGCACGGCGTAGAACACGAGATCCGAGCGGAGCGCGTTCAGCTTCAGCGGTTCGTCATAGAGCACGACCCGGCCGGGCTCGAGCGTCATGACGTCTTCTTTGGCCGTCTCCGGATTCATCGCGACGAGGAAGTCCACCTCTTTCTTCCGCGCGACGAAGCCTGCCTTGTTCGCTCGAACCGTGTACCACGTCGGCAGGCCCGCGATGTTCGAGGGAAACATGTTCTTGCCGGAGACGGGGATGCCCATCTGGAAGAGAGACCGGAGGAGGACGAGGTTGGCCGTCTGGCTTCCGGAGCCGTTGACGGTGGCGACCTGAATGCTGAAGTCGTTGACGATGCGCGCCGGCGCGGCCTGGACCCCAGGGTCCGTTGCTGTCATGGAAGCCCCTCTATATCTTACCTGTCATGCGCCGAGCACGTCCTTCACCGCGGCCCCGATGTCGGCCGGGCTTTTGACGACGCGAACGCCTCCCTGCTCCAGCGCGGCCATCTTCTCAGCCGCGGTGCCTTTCCCGCCCGCGATGATGGCTCCGGCGTGGCCCATGCGGCGCCCGGGCGGCGCCGTCTGACCGGCGATGAAGCCGACGACGGGCTTGGTGAAGTGCTCGCGGATCCAGGCGGCCGCGTCCTGTTCGGCGTTGCCGCCGATCTCGCCGATCATCACGACCGCTTCCGTTTCCGGGTCGGCGGCAAAAAGCGACAAGGCGTCGATGAAGCTCGTTCCGATCAGCGGATCGCCGCCGATCCCGATGCAAGTCGTCTGGCCCAGACCGTTTCGCGTGAGCTGGTGGATGGCCTCGTAGGTCAGCGTCCCGCTCTTCGAGACGATGCCGACCCGCCCTTTCTTGCAGATGTGTCCGGGGATGATGCCGGCCTTTGCTTCGCCGGCCGTGATGAGCCCCGGGCAGTTGGGGCCGATGACGCGCGTGCGGCCGCCGCGGATCGCGGCAAAGACCCGCATCATGTCCAGCACCGGAATACCTTCGGTGATGCAGACGGCCAGCGGAACGCCGGCATCCGCCGCCTCGAGGATGGCATCGGCGGCGCCGGCCGGCGGAACGAAGATGACGGAGGCGTTCGCGCCGGTGTCGCGGACGCAGTCGGCGACCGTATTGAACACCGGCCACCCCTCGTGCGTCGTCCCGCCTTTTCCCGGCGTGACGCCGCCGACGACCGTGGTGCCGTAGGCGGCGGCCTGTTTGGCGTGGAACGTGCCCTCGCGGCCGGTGATGCCCTGGACGAGCAGTCGTGTGTGTTTATCGATCAGTACGGACATTCTTTTCCTGACGATGGGGCAGGCCTGAAGGCCTGCGCTACACCAGCAAGCGCTGCGCTACGAGGCTCCGAGCGCGACGACCTTCTGCGCCGCTTCGTTCATGTCATCGGCCGTCGTGAAGTTCAGGCCGCTTTCGCGCAGCATCTGCTTCCCTTTTTCGACGTTCGTGCCTTCCATGCGAATGACGATCGGAACGGGGACGCCAAGTTCCTTCACGGCCGCCATGACGCCTTCGGCGAGCACGTCGCACCGGAGAATGCCGCCGAAGATGTTGATGAGGACGGCGCGGACCGCGGTATCGGCCATGAGGATGCGGAACGCGTTCTTGATCTGTTCCGCGTTGGCGCCGCCGCCGACGTCGAGGAAGTTCGCGGGCTCGCCGCCGGCAAGCTTGATGATGTCCATCGTCGCCATGGCGAGGCCGGCGCCGTTGACCATGCAGCCGATCGTGCCATCGAGCTTGATGTAGTTCAGCGAGAACTTCGACGCTTCGATCTCCAGCGGATCCTCTTCCGAGAGATCGCGCAGGTCCTTGATGTCGGGATGCCGGTAGAGCGCGTTGTCGTCGAAGTTCATCTTGGCGTCGAGCGCGAGCAGATGGCCGTCCTCGGTCACGATCAAGGGATTGATCTCGACGAGCGACGCGTCTGTCCCTTTGAAGGCTTCAAAGATTGCGCTCATCAGCTTCGCGGCCTGCCCGATCTGCGGCCCTTCGAGCCCCAGGGCAAACGCCAGCTGACGTGTCTGGTACGCGCTCAGACCGATCGCCGGATGGATGAAGGCTTTGAAGATCCGATCGGGATGCTCCTCGGCCACCTTTTCGATCTCGACGCCGCCCTCGGAACTCACCATCATCACAGGCCGCTCGGTGGTGCGATCGAGCACCAGACCCAGATACAGTTCGCGCGCGATGCGAAGCCCCTGTTCGACCAGCACACGCTGCACCTTCTGCCCGCGCGGCCCGGTCTGATAGGTCACGAGGTCCATGCCGATCATCCTCTCGGCTGCGGCGCGCGCCTCCTGCGAACCCTTGACGACCTTGACGCCCCCGCCTTTCCCGCGGCCGCCGGCGTGGATCTGCGCTTTGACAACGACGGTCCCGCCGCCCAGTCTCTCGGCCGCGGCGCGCGCGCCGTCGGCGTCGAACACCACCTCTCCCTGCGGCACAGGCACGCCGTATCGCGCCAGAATCGCCTTCGCCTGATACTCGTGGATTTTCATCGGCACCTCGCGCGCGACGATCGCCGCGCGCACAACCTGCTCATCATACGTTAGAATTCGTAGGATCGGAGTCGTCGAATGTCCACATTCCGTCGGGTGTTCTCATCGAGCGTCGGCACGAAGCTGCTGATGGGAGTCACCGGACTTCTTCTTTTCTTCTATCTCCTCCTTCATCTCGCCGGCAACGCCATCATCTTCGCAGGCCGCGATTCGTTCAACGCCTACTCGCACATGCTCATCTCGAATCCGCTGATCGTGCCGGTGGAAATCGGGCTGCTGCTGATCTTCCTGCTGCACATCTACAAGGCCGTCACCAACTACGTTCGAAATCAGCGGGCGCGGCCGATCGGATATCAGAAGAAAGAGTGGGCGCACTACAAGAGCCGGAAGAGCGTGTCGTCGACCACGATGATCTGGACGGGGCTGGTGATCGTGCTCTTCGTGATCATCCATGTCTCGCAGTTCAAGTACGGCGCGTACTACGAAGTGGGGCAGCCGCCGATCCGAGACCTGTATCGCACGGAAGTCGACGTGTTCCGCATGCCGGTGTGGGTCGTGTTCTACGTCGTGTGCGTGCTGCTGGTCGGCCTGCACTTGCGCCACGGCATTTCGAGCGCCTTTCAGTCGCTGGGTGCGAGCCATCCCGTTTACACGAAGCGGATCGTGGCCTGGGGCACGGTCCTCGCCATCATCATCGGCGTGGGATTCGCGGTGATCCCCCTCTGGGTGTACTTCGCGAGGTAGTGCATGACGCTGGATTCAAAGGTACCGGGCGGACCGCTCGCGGAGAAGTGGGACCGGCACAAGTTCGATTCGAAGCTCGTCAACCCTGCCAACCGGCGGAAGTACACGATCCTCATCGTCGGCACTGGTTTGGCCGGCGCGTCCGCGGCCTCGTCGCTCGGCGAACTCGGCTACAACGTCAAGAGCTTCTGCATCCACGACAGCCCGCGCCGGGCGCACAGCATTGCCGCGCAGGGCGGCATCAACGCGGCGAAGAACTACCAGAACGACGGCGACAGCGTGCAGCGGCTGTTCTACGACACGGTGAAGGGCGGCGACTATCGATCGCGCGAAGCCAACGTCTACCGGCTGGCGCAGGTCAGCGTGAACATCATCGATCAGTGCGTCGCGCAGGGGGTGCCGTTCGCGCGTGAATACGGCGGACTCCTCGACAATCGGTCCTTCGGCGGCGCGCAGGTCTCGCGCACGTTCTACGCGCGCGGGCAGACGGGGCAGCAGTTGCTGCTGGGCGCCTACCAGTCGATGATGCGGCAGGTCGCGCGCGGCACCGTGACGATGTTCCCGAACCGGGAGATGCTCGATCTCGTTCTGGTGAACGGCCAGGCGCGCGGGATCATCGTCCGGAATCTGATCACCGGCGCACTCGAACGCCATGCCGGACACGCCGTCCTGCTCTGCACCGGCGGCTACGGCACCGCCTACTATCTGTCCACCAACGCGGTGAACTCGAACGTGACCGCCGCCTGGCGGGCCCACAAGCGAGGCGCGTACTTCGCCAACCCCTGCTACACGCAGATTCATCCGACGTGCATCCCGGTGTCGGGCACGCATCAGTCGAAGCTGACGCTCATGTCGGAGAGCCTGCGAAACGACGGCCGCGGGTGGGTGCCGAAGACGGAAGGCGACAAACGTCCCCCGAACCAGATTCCCGAAGCCGAACGCGATTACTACCTGGAACGGAAGTATCCAAGCTTCGGCAACCTGGTCCCCCGCGACGTCGCGTCGCGGAGCGCGAAATTCGTGTGCGACGAAGGGCGCGGCGTCGGCGAGAGCGGGCTGGCCGTCTATCTCGACTTCGCCGACTCGATCAAGCGGCTGGGCAAAGACGTGATCCGGATGCGATACGGGAACCTGTTCGACATGTATCGCAAGATCACGGACGAAGACCCCTACCAGGTGCCCATGCGCATCTACCCCGCCATCCATTACACGATGGGGGGCCTCTGGGTCGATTACAACCTCATGTCGAACGTCCCCGGCCTGCACGTGCTCGGCGAGGCGAACTTCTCCGATCACGGGGCGAACCGCCTCGGCGCGAGCGCGCTGATGCAGGGCCTGGCCGACGGCTATTTCGTCATCCCGTACACGCTGGCCGCGTATCTCGGGGCCACGACGTTTGCGGGGGTCGACACCGACGCGGAGCCGTTCAAGGAAGCCGAAGCCAGCGTGCAGGCTCGCATCGACAAGTTGCTCGGCGTCAAGGGACACGAGACGCCGCGGCAACTCCACCGGCGGCTGGGGCAACTGCTCTGGGATTACGTCGGCATGTCGCGCAACGAAGCGGGGCTCCGTAAGGCGCTCGAGCAAATCCCCCGGCTGCGCGACGAGTTCTGGCAGAACCTGTCGGTGCCGGGCGACCCGAACAATTTGAACAAGAACCTCGAATACGCCGGCCGTGTGGCCGACTACCTGGAGTTCGCCGAGGTGCTGGCGCTCGACGCGCTGCACCGCACCGAATCCTGCGGCGGCCATTTCCGCGAGGAAAGCCAGACGCCGGACGGCGAAGCGAAGCGCGACGACGAGCATTTTTCATACGTGGCGGCGTGGGAGTTCAAAGGCGTCGGCGTGCAGCCAGAACTCCACAAGGAACTACTGGAATTCGAATACGTGCATCCTTCTCAACGCAGCTACAAATAAACCGTCACCAGTTTCCAGTGGCCAGCGGCGACTGGAAACTGCGACCTGGTAGCTGGTAGCTGGCAACTGGAATCTCACTCAATGCGCATCAACCTCAGGGTGTGGAGGCAGGCGGGGCCCGACAAGCCAGGGCGTCTCGTCGATTACAAGGCAGACGACGTGTCGCCGGACATGTCGTTTCTCGAGATGCTCGACGTCGTCAACGAAGGGCTCATCGTCAAGGGCGACGACCCGATTGCGTTCGACTCGGATTGCCGCGAGGGCATCTGCGGCACGTGCGGCTTCCTGATTGACGGGCTGCCGCATGGGCCGGTGCGGGGATCGACGGTCTGCCAGCTGCACATGCGCAGCTTCCGGGACGGCGACACGCTGATCCTGGAGCCGTGGCGCGCCAGGGCGTTTCCGCTCGTCAAGGATCTCATCGTCGATCGGAGCGCCTTCGATCGCATCATCCAGGCCGGCGGCTATACGTCGATCAACGTTGGCGGCCCGCAGGACGCCAACAGCGTGCTCATCGCGAAGGACACGGTCGAGCGCGCGATGGATTCGGCCGCGTGCATCGGCTGCGGGGCGTGCGTCGCCGTGTGCAAGAACGCATCGGCGGTGCTCTTCACGTCGGCAAAGATCACGCACCTGGCGCTGCTCCCCCAGGGGCAGGTCGAGCGCTACACGCGCGTGAGGCGGATGGTCGAGCGCCACGACGCGGAGGGATTCGGGAGCTGCTCCAACGAAGGCGAGTGCGAAGCGGTCTGCCCGAAAGAGATCCCCATCACGAACATCGCGCGCATGAACCGCGAGTTTTTCAAAGCAACCCTCGCGAAAGCGCGCTGACGCGCGCGGTGCTCGGTGCGTGTGATCGCTGTAGCGCAGGTCTTTAGACCTGCCCCTCTCGCATAGCGCTCGTCTTTAGACCTGCCCCCCGTTGCCGTAGCGCAGGTCTTTAGACCTGCCCCCCGTTGCCGTAGCGCAGGTCTTTAGACCTGCCCCTTCGCGCATGCTTGCGAGCGTCGGTGGCATCTCGATTGCTCTTCTGCGCGGCCATGCTCCCGAAGCGTACCCGGCTGAAGACGTTCGACTACCTCGGTCCGTACCGCTATTTCCTGACGTTTTGCACGGCGGGCCGCCATCGCGCGTTCACCAACGGCGCCACCGTCGACTTCGTGCTTGCGCAGATTCTGCGCGCCGCAGCTGAACGCGGCTTCGCAATCATCGCGTACTGCTTTATGCCCGACCACGTCCACCTCCTGGTCGAAGGAACTGGAGATGACAGCGACCTGCGGGTGTTCTGCCGTTTGAGCAAACAGTACTCGGGATTCCGGTACAAGCAAGCGACCGCACGGCAGCTCTGGCAACCGAGTTATTACGAGCACGTGTTGCGGGATGACGAGGATACCTACAGCGTCGTCCGCTACATCGTGGAGAATCCGTTGATCGCGAATCTGGCGCAACGGGCCGACAAGTACCCGTTCTTAGGATCGTGCTCGGTGGACAAAACGGCATTGCTGCGTGCCGCCGCATGTGCGCCGCCGTGGGAGAGAGGCTAGCCGCCGGGCAGAGCGAAAGGTCTGCGCTAACAGAGGCGTTCTCACGGGCAGACCGAAAGGTCTGCGCTACACGGGCGGCCTCACGGGCAGACCTGAAGGTCTGCGCTACACACGGGCGGCCTCACGGGCAGACCTGAAGGTCTGCGCTACATGGGCGGCCTCACGGGCAGACCTGAAGGTCTGCGCTGCAGGGCCGTTCTCACGGCAGACCTGAAGGTCTGCGCTACATGGGCGGCCTCACGGCCTCACGGGCAGACCTGAAGGTCTGCGCTACACGCGCGGCCTCACGGCCTCAGGGGCAGACCCGAAAGGTCTGCGCTAAGCGCGGCCTCACGGCCTTACGGGCAGACCTGAAGGTCTGCGCTACACGCGCGGCCTCACGGCCTCAGGGGCAGACCTGAAGGTCTGCGCTACAGGAAGCGCCTGACAGGCGAACGGGAAGGGCGGCACTGATCGCCTGCACCGGGCACGGCGCAGGAAGCACCGAGCACCGCGCGAGCGCACAGCGCTCAGAGCGCCGCGCGAGCGCGCCCGGCGAGCGCCAGGTACACCGCGCCGGAAACGAAGAAGCCGACGAACCACGCGTAGTCGTACACGGGCCGCAGCGGCGGGATGACGAGCCCGGCCCAGGCGGCGGCGCAGCCGGCCAGCGTCGCGATGACGCCGGGCATGTGCCAGCCGGATGTGTAGCGATACGCGCCGTCCGGCAGGTAGAGGTCCTCGAGGTCGAGCCGCTGCTTGCGCACGATCCAGTAGTCCGCGATCAGCACGCCCGCGATCGAGCCGAGCCCCCCCGAGTAGCCGAGCAGCCACACGAAGATGTAGCCCGACGGATCGGCGAGCAGCCGCCACGGCTGGATCAGGATCCCGAGAACGCCCGTAATCAGGCCGCCGGTCTTGAAGCTGATCGCCCGGGGAAACGCGTTCGCGAAATCGTTGGCCGGCGACACGACGTTGGCCGCGATGTTCACCGCAAGCGTCGCCACGACCGCCGTGAACATCGACACGGCGATGATCAGCGGATCCTGGAACTTGCCGATCAACTTGATCGGATCCCAGATCACTTCACCGTAAATCAGCGTCGTCGCGCTGGTGATGAGCACACCCATCGCCGCGAAGACGAACATCGTGGTCGGGAGCGCGACCACCTGGCCCACCATCTGCTCACGCTGGCTCCGGCCGAAGCGCGTGAAATCGGGCATGTTGAGCGAGAGCGTCGCCCAGAAACCGACCATCGCCGTCAGCGACGGCACGAAGACCTTGAAGAATTCGGCGCCCGTGTTCAATTTGCCCGGTTCGGACAGCAGCGGCCCGAGGCCGTGCGCGCGTGACACCGCCCAGACGAGGAGCGCGCCCGTCATGAGCAGCACGAACGGCGCCGCCCAGTTCTCGACGCGGCGCAGCAGGTCCATGCCGCGGTAGATGACGTAGACGTTGAGCCCCCAGAACAACAGGAACGACAGCCATTCCGTCGACGTATGCCCGCCCACACCCGGCCCGAGCAGCGTCGACCATCCGGGGACGACGCTGCCGAAGAACGTGTTCAGCGCTTCCCCGCCGATCCACGCCTGGATGCCGAACCAGCCGCACGCCACGACGGCGCGCATCAGCGCCGGCAGGTTCGATCCGATGGTGCCGTACGCCGCCCGCGCGAACACCGGGAACGGGATCCCGTACTTCGTCCCCGGATGCGAATTGAGGAGGATGGGCACGAGGACGATCGTGTTCCCGAGCAGCACCGTGACGAGCGCCTGCCACCAGTTCATGCCCGACGCGATCAGGCCCGACGCGAGCATGTAGGTCGGAATGCAGTGCGCCATCGAGACCCACAACGCCGCGTAGTTGTAGGTCGTCCAGTTCCGCCGCGAGAGCGGCACCGGCGCGAGATCGTCGTTGTAGAGCGGACTTGCGACGATGGCGGCGCGATCCACCAGCTCCACGCGGCCATCAGCGCGCGTGGCACTTGACGACGAGGTGAGTTGGCGGGTTGGTGAGTTCATGATGTCGGCTGCGCAACCGAAGTCCGCTGGAGTTCCGCGCTATAGTTCGCGCGCGAGACTGGGACCTCTCTTGACGAACTGGCCGGCGCCTCGCTTCCCGACGAACCGATCGTTCTCGATGACGAGGTCGCCGCGCGAGATCACGTGGGTCGGCGCACCGTGGACGACCGTCCCTTCGTACGGGTTGTAGTCCACCCGCATGTGCAGCGACTTCACGCCGAGGGTCTGATGCTTCTCCGGATCGAAGACGACGATGTCCGCGTCGCTCGCGACGGCAATCGTGCCCTTCCTCGGGAAGAGTCCAAACATCTTGGCCGGCGTCGTGGAGCACAGCTCGACGAAGCGATTGAGCGAGATCCGCCCTTTTCGGACGCCGCCGTTGTGGACGAGCGTGAGGCGCGTCTCGATGCCGGGCGCACCGTTCGGGATCCTGCTGAAATCGTCCGTCCCCAGGTCCTTCTGCCCCGCCATGCAGAACGGACAATGGTCCGTCGAGATGACCTGCAGATCGTCTTTCGCGAGCCCCTTCCAGAGCACGTCCTGGTGCCATTTCTCGCGAAGCGGCGGCGACATCAC
>JAICSD010000312.1 GCA_025937075.1 Vicinamibacteria bacterium
CGCCTCGAAACCGGACCATTCGACGACCTCGTCAGCACGTGGCTCACGGCGCTCGGCAGCACGCGCCGGCTCGCGTACGACACGTTCGATTACCACGCCATCCAGGCGGCCGCGGACGCGGCGTTCGGCCGCGCGGAGATCCCGCACTACGACATCGATCGCGCCGAGTTCGTCCTCGCGTTCGGCGCAGAATTTCTCGAGACGTGGATCTCTAACGTCGAGCTCACGAACGCGTATGCAGGGCTCCGCGCGCGGCGGCTGCACGATCCCGACGGCGCGTTCGTCTGGGTGTCCCCACGCCTGTCGCTCACGGGCTTGAACGCTGACGGGTGGATTCCGGCGCCGCCCGGCTCAGAGGCGGCGATTGCCTTCTCCATCGCGAACGCGATGCTAGCCGACGGCCTGGTCGATCCTGGCTCTATCACCAGTCTTCCGTCCATCCGCGCTGCGCTCGAACGGTTCACACCGGAACGCGTCGCGCAAACGGCCGGCGTGGCCGCCGCATCCATCCATGGGGTGGCGCGGCGATTCGCCCGGCGCGGCGCCTCGCTGGCCATTGGCGGCGGCGCGAACGCGGCGGGAGACGTCGCGCTCGAAGTCGCCGTCCTGCTGCTGAATGCGCTGAACGGCAACATCGGGTCGACCGTCACGTTCGGACCGTCGCGCGCGCTCAATCGGCTCGCGACGCCGCAGCAGTTCGCGGAGCTGATCGACGCGATGCACGCGGGCAGCATCGACATCCTCCTCGTGCACCACACGAATCCGGCATATACGCTGCCGCCTGCAGCCGGATTCATGGACGCGCTGCAGCGGGTGCCCTTCGTCGTGGCGTTCGGATCGCTGCAGGACGAAACCACCGATCGCGCTCACCTCGTGCTCCCGGATAATCACGATCTCGAATCCTGGGGCACGTATGCGCCTCGCGAGGACATCGCCGGATCGCTGCAGCCGGCCGCACCGCCGCTGTTCGATACGCGCGCGACCGCGGACGTGCTCATCGGCGTTGCGCGGCAGATCGACGCTGACATCGCAGGCACGGTGGCCGCAGCGAGTTGGCAACAGCGCGTCCAGGACTGGTGGGGGGCGGACCATCATTCCATCGTGCACGATGGTGGACGGCTGGAGACCCTCGCCGGCGCGCCACCGACCGTCGTGCTTCAGGACGTCTCCTCGACAATTGCCTCTGCTTCCCTTCCCGCAGCCGATTCGACGCTGACCTTCATCGCGTATCCGACGACGCAGTTGTTCGATGGACGGCATGCCGACGTGTCGTGGCTGGAGGAGCTTCCGGATCCCGTGAACAAGACGGTGTGGGGCAACTGCGTCGAGATCCACCCCGCGAGGGCGGCGCGGCTCGGGATCGCGGAGGACGACGAGGTCGAAGTGGCATCGCGGCATGGCCGCGTGACGGCTCGCGCGCATATCCATGCCGGACTCCATCCCAACGCGATCGCGATGGCAATTGGTTACGGGCGTACGGCATCGATGCGCTTTGCGGCGCGGCGCGGCGCGAACGCGATCGCGCTTCTCGGCCTTTCTCCCGGCAGCGCCGGCGCCGTGTGGACGGCCGCGGGCGTCAGCCTGCGGCGAACGTCGGGAGGACGCCGGTTGATCGTCCTGCAAGCAGAGACGACCGCCGGGCCAGCCGAAGAACCCCCGCTCGCGAAGATCGTGCGCCCCGAGCGCGTGAACGAGCGCCCGTCCGAGCCGCCGAAGACGGTCCAGTTCTACCCGCCGCACGACCACCCTGAGCATCGTTGGGGAATGGCGATCGATCTCAACGCATGTACCGGCTGCAGCGCCTGCGTGGTCGCCTGCTACGCCGAGAACAATGTCGCCGTCGTCGGGCCCGAGCTGTGCGAGCAGGGACGCGAGATGTCGTGGATTCGCCTCGAGCGCGAGGCGCACGACGTGAAGGACGCTGAGGGGATCACGCCGCCCGCAAACGTGTTTCTTCCGATGTTGTGCCAGCAGTGCGACAACGCGCCGTGCGAGTCGGTCTGTCCCGTGTTCGCGACGTATCACAACCCCGAAGGCCTGAACGCGCAGGTGTACGTGCGCTGCATCGGCACGAGGTTCTGTTCGAACAACTGTCCGTACAAGGTCCGGCGGTTCAACTGGGCGCGGTACGGGTGGACGCCGCCGCTCGAGGAGCAGCTCAATCCGGACGTGACGGTGCGCAGCGTCGGCGTGATGGAGAAGTGCACGTTCTGCATCCAGCGCATTCAGGCCGGCAAGATGGATGCGAAGCGGGAGCAGCGCGGTCTCCGCGACGGCGACATCGTGCCGGCGTGCGCGCAGACCTGCCCGGCGGACGCGATCGTGTTTGGAGATCTCCACGACCCCAACAGCCGCGTGTCGCGGCTCTCGCAGCTCGCGCGCGGCTACCATGCGCTCGAGGAGCTGAACACGAAGCCTGCCATTACTTATCTCCGTCGCGTCGTACCGGGGGCACCGGAACGTGCCGGCTGATGCGAGCGCCGGGATTCCATCCCGGCTTCATACGATCACGAGCGACGTCCTCGGGACGCTCTCCTGGAGCATCCCCGGGTGGCTCACGTACTGGGGGATCGTCGGGCTGTGCGGGTTCCTGTGGTCGATCGCCGGGCTCGTCTGGCTCTATCAGATCTACACGGGGATGCACATCACCGGGATGGCGCATCCCGTGATGTGGGGCTTCTACATCACGGCGTTCGTCTTCTGGATCGGGATCGCCCACTCCGGCACGCTCATCTCCGCGATCCTGTTCCTGTTTCGCGCGGAGTGGCGGACCTCCGTCGCGCGCGCGGCGGAGACGATGACGATCGTGGCCGTCATGACGGCAGGGCTGTTCCCGATTCTTCACCTCGGCCGCGCGTGGCTGTTCTACTGGCTGATTCCCTACCCGAACGAGCGCGGTCTGTGGATCAACTTCAGCTCGCCGCTCATCTGGGATGCGTTCGCCGTCGCGACCTACTTCCTCGTCAGCGTGCTGTTCTGGTACCTCGAGCTCGTGCCCGATTTCGCCACCGTCCGCGATCACTCGACGGGCTGGCAGGCGCGTATCTTTCGCTGGCTCGCGATCGGCTGGGCGGGAACGGCTGGCGAGTGGCGGCACTTCCGGACCGCGTACGCGCTGCTTGCGGGGCTCATCACTGCGCTCGTCGTCTCGGTGCACAGCATCGTCTCGTGGGACTTTGCGGCGGCGATCGTGCCCGGATGGCACAGCACGATCTTCGCGCCGTACTTCGTCGCCGGCGCGATCTTTTCCGGCCTCGCGATGGTCCTCACGCTGATCATTCCCGCCCGCTGGCTGATCGGCGTCACGGAGTACATCACGGTCGATCATCTCGAGAAGCTCGCCAAGCTCGTGCTCGCGATGTCGCTGATCGTGACGTACTCGTACGTGAGCGAATTCTTCTTCGCCTCGTACAAGGGCGACGCGTACGATCGCGCGCAGTACCTCTTCAGGATCGGCGGCCCTTACCGCCTGCTCTTCTGGCTGACGATCGTCTGCAATTCAATCGTTCCTCTCCTGCTCTTTCGCCGCTCGGCGCGGCGAAGCCTCGCCACGCTCTTCATCGTCTCGCTCGTGATCAACGTCGGCATGTGGACCGAACGCCTGGTTATCATCGTTTCCTCCCTGGCACACGAATACGACAGCTACTCGTGGGGACTCTACTGGCCGTCGGTGTTCGAGTGGGTGATCCTGCTCGGCAGCGCTGCCTGGTTCCTGTTCTGGTTTCTTCTCCTCATCGGACATGTGCCCGCGGTCCCCATCGCCGAAACCAAGCAGCACGTTCTGAAGGAGGCGGAGGAAGGCGCGTGACCCGGGTCGTTGCCATCTTCGATTCGCCCCGCGCCGTCCAGCGTGCCGCGGCAGCGTCGGCGCGTGCGGGCTGGCGCGCCGCGAGCGTCTGTTCGCCGGCATTCGACGAGCGGCTGCTCGAGCTCGTGGATGCGACGCAATCACCCGTCGCCGTGTGGGGACTCTGGGGCGGCCTCTTCGGCGTCATCTCGGGGTTCCTGCTGACGATTGGAACCGTCAAGCAGTGGCCGGGCCTCGTCGTGAGCGGGAAGCCGCTCGTGGCGATGCCGCCGTTCCTGATCATCGTGTTCGAGCTGGCGGTGCTTGGTGCCTCGATTGCGACGATCGTCAGCTTTCTTGTGTCCGCGCGGCGTGCGCGGCGCATGGCCGGCGACGTGTGCAACGCGTCGACGACGGACGCGCGATTCGCGCTGCTGGTGGAAGCGCCAAGCAGGCCTGCGGAACTGGCCGCGCTGTTGAAATCGGCTGGAGCCCTCGAATGGCGAACGCTGTGAGCGGCTTCCGCGTCCGAATCGCTCTCGTGCTGGCGGCGTGCATCGTCGCGGCTGCGTGCGACTGGCCGTGGCGCCACGACATGGCAAATCAGCCGTCGCGTCCGGCGGCCGCTGGTCCGCGATCACCGGCACCGGGCTCGATTCCAACGGCAGCCCAGGGGCCTTTCGATCGTGACGCGGGAGAAACCGTCTCCAATCCGCTGCCGGCGAACGCGTCCGCTGCGGCAGGCAAGGCGCTGTACGAGAAGTACTGCCTGCCGTGCCACGACGGCCCCGTCGGTCGGTACTTTCCGCGCATGCCGCAACTCGGCTCGCCGGACGTGCAGCGACATGGGGATGGCTGGATCTACGCCACGATCACGAACGGCACTGCCCTGATGCCCGCATACGGACACGAGCTCGATCCCGCCGACCGCTGGCAGATCGTTCGCTTCGTACGCCAGATGGGCCGCTGATGGCGGCGGCATTCGCGATCAACGTCTTCTTCTGGAGCGGCATTGCTGTTGGGGGCGTCGTATTCGCGGCGCTCCTCGAGGTCACGGGCGGCGAATGGGCCGGGCGGCTTCGCGTCACCGCGGAGCGCTTCCGATGGTTCCTGCCGATTTCGTTCGCGTCGATCGTGCTGCTGATGTGGCGCAGCGGTGACATCTATCCGTGGGCGCGGCAGCCGTTCGCAACTCTGTGGTTCAGACCGTGGTTCGTGGCCCTCCGCGTCGACGCAACGTGCGCAATCGTGTACGCCTGCGCGTTTCTGTTCTGCCGGGCATCGAGCCGAGCGCGGGAAGCGAGAGGCTCGCACTCTCCCATGAGCAGCGGGGTCGTGTTCCTCATCGTTTACGCGTTCGGGTTCAGCCTGATTGCCATCGACGCGATCATGTCGCTCGAGCCGCGCTGGACGAGCACGCTGTTTCCAGCGTACGTCTTCACCGGAAACCTCTACGCGGGACTTGCGGCGGTTGCCGCACTCGCGGCATGGAACCTCGCCGAGCCGGATGCGGCGCTTTCGCCGGCGCAAAGCCGGGACATCGCGAACCTTCTCGTTGGCGTGTCGCTGTTCTGGCTGTACTTGTTCTGGTCGCAGTTCCTCGTGATCTGGTACGGGAACCTGACCGCGGAAGTCGGCTACCTGATGGCCCGGCTCGATGCGCGCCGCGCCGTTGCCTGGATCGTGCTCGTCCTGTGCTGCGCGGTGCCCGCGGGGGTGTTCGTGCCGAAATGGGGAAAACGCGCGGGCACGATCAAAATCATTGCGCCGCTCATCCTGCTCGGCATGTGGCTCGAGCG
>JAICSD010000367.1 GCA_025937075.1 Vicinamibacteria bacterium
CGAGCACGAAGAGGCCGGCGATCCGGAGGCGCGCCGCGCGATCGATCAGACGGTGCAGTTGATCGGGATCGCCACCGCCAACCTCGGCTCCATCGTCGATCCGTCCATCATCGTGCTGGGCGGCGCGATGTTCGCTCCATCGCAGCGGCTCGTCGAAGAGGTCCGGCGCGTCGTGCGCAGCATCACGCAGGCGCCGTTCGAGATCGTGCCGTCGGCGCTGGGGACCGAAGCGCCGCTTGCCGGATGTCTGCTCGTGGGATCGATGGAGGCGCGCCGGCATCTGCGCCAGACCCTGCGCGGATCGGTTGGCGCGCGGCGGCTGCAGGAACGGCCCCCCGCGCCGGCGGAGAAGGTGAAGGCCCAGTTCAGGGCGCCTGCCGGATCGTGACGATCTGGTTCGCCTTCACCTGGTTCTGACGGCTCGTGGTGCCGTCAGGCCATGTGACCTCGATCGTGTCGATCGTCGCTGCGGCTCCCACGCCGAAATGCGGTCGCATGTCGTTCTGTGAGATGTAGCTCGTCCCGCTCTGCACGAGCGCCTTCTGCGCGACGCCTCCCGCCGTCACGGTCACGATCGCGCCAATCGCATCCGTGTTCGGCGCCTTCCCCTGCAGCTTGACGATGATCCAGTTGCCGGCCGGAGCGATCTCGTTGTGGAGGAGCTGCGGCGTGCCGTCGAGATCGTTGATGGCGATATCGACCCGGCCGTCGTTGTCGATGTCGCCGATGGCCAGCCCGCGACTGACGCGCTCCTCCGCCATGACGTCGCCGAACTGCGCCGCGATCTCATCGAAGGTGCCGTCGCGGCGGTTGCGGTAGAACAGCTTCCGCTGCCGATATCCGGCCGACGCGCCAAGCTTCACCTTGTCGAGCTGCGGGTACACGTGCCCGTTGACGGCAATGATGTCCAGCCATCCATCGTTGTCGTAATCGAGGAAGGCATCTCCCCACCCGACGTAGGGCAGGCTGCTCGGCGCCGTGCGCGACCGAAACGACACGTCCGTGAAGTGATCGCCGTCGTTCCGGTACAGGTTGTTGTACTCCTCGGAGAAGTTCGTGACGAAGAGGCTGAAGCGGCCACTGTGATCGTAGTCGCCGACGGCCACCCCCATGCTGCCCTGCTCGGCGCCGTCTTCGCTGACGGCCACGCCGAGCGGGAACGCCATCTCCTTGAACGTGCCGTTCTTCTGGTTGACGTAGAGGAAGTTGGGCGTGGAGTCGTTCGCGACGTACAGGTCGGGCCAGCCGTCCGCGTTCGCGTCGAACCACGCGACGCCGAGGCCGAAGTAGCCGCGAGCGTCCGAGACGCCCGCTTTCTCCGAGACGTCGCTGAACCGTCCGCCGCCCTCGTTGTGGAAGAGGAAATCCGTTTCGCCGGGCAGGCCGCGCGGGCCGCACTGCACGGGGACGCCGCGGTACTCGCACGTCTTGTCCTTGCCGAATTCCGGCAGGTGCGCCAAATCGATCTTCACGTAGCGGCTGACGAAGAGATCGAGCCGGCCGTCGCGATCGTAGTCGCCGAAGCCGCATCCGGCAGACCAGCCGCCCACGCGCAGCCCCGCGCGTTCCGTGGCGTCGCTGAACGTCCCGTTGCGGTTGTTCATGTACAGATGATTGCCGTTGAGCGCCGTCACGTACAGATCTTCCCAGCCATCGCCGTCGACGTCCGCGGTACAGACGCCCATGCCCCATCCCGGGTGACCGATGCCCGCCTTGTCGGTCACGTCCTCGAAGCGGCCGCGTCCGAGATTGTGATACAGCGCGCTCCGCGCCGCGTTCGGATCGTTCGCCGTGTCCACGGTCAGCGAATCGACGAAATACAGATCCGGCAGGCCGTCGTTGTCGTAATCGAACAGCGCGACGCCGCCGCTCATCGATTCGACGATGAACTTCTTTTCCGGCGCGGCGTGGTGCTGGAAAGTGATCCCTGCTTCGCGCGTGATATCCCGGAACGCGGCCGCGGACGACGCGGACGACGCGGATAACGCGGACAAGGCGGACGAAGCGGACAACGCGGACGCCAGCAGCGCGACGACCGGCACCTTCACCGTGCCGGGCTCCCGCCGAATCCGCTCTCGTGCAGCGTTTTGATATCCGCCTCCATCTGCCGCAGTTTCTGCTGATACAGCTTCACGTGCTGCTGCGAGCTCGACTCGTCGCCGAGGCGCGCGAAGACGAGCGACAGCTGATATTCCGGTTTTGGCGAGCGAGGATCCGCGGCGACGGCCGCCATCAGCGCGTCCCGCGCCTCGGGGTAGCGCTGCTGCGCCATCCGGACCATGCCGACGACGAGGTTGGCCGTCGGATCCTTGGGCGCGTTCGCGAGCGCCGCGGCCGCGTGCGTTTCGGCCGATGTCAGGTCGCCCAGCCCAGCCTCTGCTTCGGCGATGGCCGCCAGCGCTTCCGTGCCGCCGGGATCGAGCTCCAGCGCGTGCGTCAGCGCTGTCTTGGCCTCCGCGAAGAGTTTCTGATTGTTGTAGGCGAGGCCGAGCGCCGTGAGTGTGAGGGGACGATTGGGCTCGAGCCCGTCAGCGCGTTTCAGCGATTCGACGCCGGCAATCATGTCCCCGGCCGTCATGAGCCCGACGCCGAGAAGATAGTGATACTGCGCGACGGTGGGGCAGAGGCGGACGAGCGACTCGAGCGTCAGGATCGCCGGCACGGGCATCCGAGCCGCGAGCGCCACCTGCGCCTGCGCGCTCAGCACCTCCTCTGCGTTGGGCGCGAGCGCGCGGGCGCGCTTCAGCGACTCGAGCGCGCCGGCGGCATCACCTTCGCCGGACTGCAGCCGCGCGAGCATCAGGAGCGCCTGCACGGAGCCGTAGCGCTCGGCGGCCGTCCGCAGCAGCCGCTTCGCCTCATCCCGTCGCCCCTCCTTGATTGCCGATGCGGCGTCCTTCAGCAGCGTCGCGCGATCGGGAACCGATGCCGGACGTGCCGCCGTGGATGCAGGCGGACGCGAGGGGCGCACCGGCGCCTTCGCCTGGTCGATCGCCAGCATGGCCACGAGCGCGACCGCGATCACTGCGTGCCCCCGCGCTTGCGGTCTTTCAGCTTCTGGAACGCCGCGAACTGCTGCTGCGCCTCGTCCGTGCGCCCGAGCTTCTGATACGCCTGCCCCAGCTGGTAGTGCACGTTGGCGTCTTCGGGCGCTAGACGTTCCGCGATCTCGAGCTGCCCCGCCGCATCCACAGCCGATCCGCCCGCGAGCAGGATTTTTCCGTACAGATAGCGGGCGTCCGCGTACTCCGGTCTCGCCTCCAGTACGGTCTTCAATTCGGTCACGGCCTGATCCGAATGGCTGTCGAGATCGAGGACGGTCGCGAGCGTGAACCGCGCCTTCACGTCTTGCGGATGCGATTGCAGCTCCGTCCTGAGCGCGTCCGCAGCCTCGGCGAGCTTCCCCTGCCGCAGGTAGATCTGACCGAGCGTCGCGCTCGCTTCGGCCACGTCCGGTTTGAGCTGCAGCGCGCGCTGAAGCGACGCGATCGCACCGTCGTAATCCTTCTGCTCCGCGTGAGCCTGCCCGATCAGCACGTTCAGCTCCGGGCTGTCCGCATGCTGCGCGAGCATCTGCGAGAAGATCCGTTCAGCCTCCGCGGCGTTGCCGCTGCGCACGAGTGCGACGCCGTAGGCGAACTGGAGCGACGCATCGCTCGCGCGCGCCGGATCGCTGCGCAGCAGCTCGGCGGCGCGCGCGTAGTCCTCCGCGTTCAGCGCGGAGAGCGCCAGCATGCGCCGCGCGTCCGCGTTCTGCGCGTCGGCCTGGATGGCGCGCGTCAGCGGCGGAATCGCTTTCGCGTACTGCTTCGCGTTGAAATACGCCACCCCCAGCGAGTACTGCACGCGCGGAAATGCCGGATCGACGGCCGCTGCGTCCTCGAAACACTCGGCGGCGCGCGCGAACCGTTCCGCCTGTGCCTGCATGATGCCGAGGTTGAGATAGACGCCCGCCATCGCCTGCTTCGTCCGCTGCGCCAGCGCCTGCCTCGCCTCGGCGGGCAGCTTTCCGAACCCTCCCGGATCGAGCGGCAACATCGTCGCCGCATCGGCGCCCGGCGCGTCGGCGGTGTCGTTCATGAACCGTTCGAGGGCCTCGCGCCCGCTCTCGGTCCGCGCTGCGGCCTCTTCGCCGGCCGCGGCGAACTCCGCCGCCGCTCCCTTGTCGTCGCCCGCCTGACGCAGCGCCTGACCGAGCTGGTAGTGCAGGTTCCCAATCCGAAGGTGCACGGGAAGGTTCTCGGACAGGTGGACAGCTTTTCGCAGCGAGGCCACCGCCTCGGTGGTCTGGCCGAGCGCGAGCTGGCACCGGCCGAGATACTGAAACGTCTGCCAGCCCGCTGCCGGATCGCGCGCGGCAATCTGCAGCGGCCCGAGCGCCTCCTTTTCGCGATGCGCCTCGACGAGCGCCATCCCGAGACGCAGGTTCACGAGCGGATCGTTCGGCTCCAGCTCCAGCTCGCGGCGGAACTCCGCCATCGCCGCATCGACGCGGACGACGCCTTCTTCCATGACCTCGATCGTGCCGAGATAGAAGTGCGCGTGCGGCACGTTCGGATCCAGCGCGAGCGCCTTGCGGATGGCCGTCCGCGCGCGGCCGTACTGCGCGAAGTCCCGATACGCGCGTCCGATGAGGATGTAGGTCTGCGGAATGGGACGTGCAGCCGCGACCTGCGCGAAGAGCTTGTCGGCTGCATCGATCTGCTTCGTCTGCAGATATCCCGACGCGAGTGCGAACGTAGTCTCCGCATCCGACGGATCCGCCCCGTGCGCCTCTTCCAGCGCCTGC
>JAICSD010000090.1 GCA_025937075.1 Vicinamibacteria bacterium
ACCCGGCGACTGCCGATGGGGCGGCGCGCTTCTTGGCCGGCTCCGCTGATGGGGCCGCGGGCTTTCGCTCGTTCAGCGCGGCCTGCGGGGGCGCGCCCTTCTGAGCGTCAGCACGTGGTGCGGCAGCGGGAGGCGGTGCCGCGTCCGGGGGAACGCGGAGGATATCCGCGCTTCTGTCGCCGACGTTTATCCAGACGAGCACCGCCGCCGCGGCCACGAGCGCGGGCGCGAACCATCGAACGAGCGTGAGGCGATGCCGGCGCGGTGCGGCGACGGGTTCCACCTGCGCCATCGTCGCCAGCAGTGCCTGACAGCGGGGGCAGGTCGAGGCGTGTCCTGCCGCCTCGCGCTGTTCCGTCGACGTGAGCGTTCCATCGAACCATGCGGCGATCAGCTCGGCGTCAAGGCAGGACCCCTCCGGCAGCCGCGGCTCGACACGAGCTTGCAGCAGCCGCGCGATCGTGTCGTCAGGGTCGTGCTTCACGGCGTCCTCATCATATAGAACGATCCGGAACGGATTCCTTGCCGAGCGCCTGCTGAAGATCGAAGGCGCCCGCGTCAGACGCGGCGGTCGCGACGGCTTCTTCGATCTCTGCCGCGGACAGGCCTGCGCGTTTCATACCGCGTTCGATTGCCTCACGTACGGCCCGCCGCGTCCGGGCAAGCTGACGCGACACGGTCGCTTCGTGTTCGCCCAGGATGCGTCCCGTCGCCGCGAGCGTGAGCTGCCGCTGGTAGTAGCAGGCCAGCCGCAGGCGGTCCCGCGGAGCGAGCGCATCGAGCGCCGCGCACAGCAGGTCGTGCAGCAGCATTTGCCGTCGACCCCGCGCGGGATCGGCATCGCCCGCCGACCCCGCAGACGGGCGCTGCAGATCCTCGTCCGGCAGGGCGTCGAGACGCCGCGTCGCACGCATGCGGTCGACGTGTCGCTGCGCGAGCACGGCGCGCAGCCAGGTGCCCAGACTGCTGCGGCCGTGATAGTGGCGCAGCAGCGGCTCACGCTGACCGTCGTTCACGCGCGTCCCGTACAGGTCGGCGTAGATGGCGTCCGCGAGTTCCCGCACCCCGCCCGTGGGGTCGAGCGCGTCGGCTGCCCGATACAACACGGGGCGGAATTTCTGGATGAATGCGTCCCAGGCCGCGTCGTGACCGCTCGCGCACGCGAGCGCGAGCACGAGGTCCTGCAGGTGCAGGCCTGCCAG
Organism: Vicinamibacteria bacterium; assembly: GCA_025937075.1. Next base: position 1,203 of record JAICSD010000090.1, read on the forward strand.
ATACTGTTCGATCTCCGGCACTGTCGGCTCACGGCCGGCAAATGCCCGCTGGGCGCTTGCCCGCAGCGCGGCGGCGAAGTCGGGCGCGGAGACGCCCCACTGTCCCGCATCGCATCGGCGATAGAGCGCGGCAACGAGCGAATCAGGAATCGGCTGCACGGGACGGGGCTGCAGGTATTGTGCACCGACTGAGAGCCCTGCGCGGCTCGCCCAGCGTCTTTGCCCGCCGCGAACACGGAGCGGCGGAATGCTGCCGGGCCTTACGACGGCCCGGGTCGTCCGTCTGCAATCGGGGTCGCTTTCACCGGCACGCCGACACGCGCTGCGGCACCGAGGACGATCGTCACCTCGTGCACTTCCCCATCGTCGTACACCGGGATCGCATCCGGGTCCACCGGGACGCCATCGAGCGTCGCCGATGCGACGCCGGAGCAGCGGTGTTCCGGGTTCAGCACGGTGAAGCGATACCGCGTGCGACCGAAGCGCCACGTGAGTGAATAGCGCGGCCACGGCGACGGAACGCAAGGGTTGAGGGCCATCGTCGCACCGTTCCGTCGCAAGCCGAGCAGTGCTCGAATGGCCGCCTGGTACATCCACCCGGCCGATCCGGTGTACCACGTCCATCCGCCGCGGCCGATGTGCATCGGGTGCGCGTAGACGTCGGCCGCGACGACGTACGGCTCCGCGCGGTAGCGTTCGGCGCCCTCCGCCGTGCGCATGTGGTTGATCGGGTTGAGCATGTGGAACAGTTCCATCGCCTCGTCGCCAAGCCCGAGGCGCGCCAGCGCGATCACCGTCCAGAGCGCGGCGTGTGTGTACTGGCCGCCATTCTCGCGAATGCCCGGCACATAGCCTTTGATGTAGCCGGGATCGTGCGCCATGTGATCGAAGGGCGGCGTCAGCAGAAGCACGATCTGGGCATCGCGGCGTACGAGATGCGTGCGGACAGCGTTCATCGCGCGCTCGGCCCGCGGCGGCTGCGCCGTCCCTGAGAGCACCGCCCACGACTGCGTCAGCGAATCGAGCTTGCACTCCTCGTTCTGCACGGAGCCGAGGGGCGTTCCGTCGTCGAAGTACGCGCGGCGATACCAGTCGCCATCCCAGGCCAGCTCCAGCATGCCGGTGAGCCACCGCGCCTCTTCGCGGTACGTTCGAGCGAGATCGTCGCGGCCCCGGCGTTCGCAGATCGGAGCAAATTCGTTCAGGACCGTGACGAGAAACCACCCGAGCCACACGCTTTCGCCGCGGCCCTGGTACCCGACGCGATTCATTCCGTCGTTCCAGTCGCCCGATCCGATCAACGGGAGCCCGTGGGCGCCGCGGCTCATCGCGTGCGCGATGGCACGCACCGAGTGCTCGAAGAGCGGAGCGGTCTCCGATGAAACCCGCGGCAGCACGTAGGCTTCCGCCTGGTCGGGTTCGAGCGCCGGCGCCTCGAGAAACGGGACGACTTCATCCAGCACGCGCTCGTCGCCCGTCTGCGAGACATAGCTGGCAACCGCGTACGGCAGCCAGAGCATGTCGTCGGAGCAGCGCGTCCTGGTTCCGCGTCCGCTGGGCGGATGCCACCAGTGCTGGACGTCGCCTTCGCGGAACTGTCGCGACGCCGCGTGGAGCAGGTGCGCGCGACACAGGTCGGGCCGCGCGTACATCAGTGCAAGCACGTCCTGCAGTTGATCGCGGAATCCGAATGCGCCGCCCGGCTGATACGGACCGCTGCGCGCCCAGATGCGGCAACTCAGCGCCTGATACAGCAGCCAGCGATTGACGATCAGATCGAACGAATCGTCAGGCGTACGGATCTGGACGGCGTCGAGCATCTCGTCCCACGCCCGCGCGACCGCGCCCAGCGTCTCCTCCGCCTGCTCCGCCGAGCAGTACCGCCCCGCGAGCTGTATGGCGTCGGCACGGTCGCGACCCTCCCCTAACGCAAACACCACACGCTGCGATTCGCCAGGCGGGATCTCGACGATGACGTGCAGGGCCGCGCAGGGATCGAGTCCCGCGCCGGTACGGCCCGTGAGCTGCTCTCGGAAGAGCGCCGCCGGCGCGCTGAGCGTGCGGTTGCGGCCGACGAACTCGGCGCGATCCCCGGTGTGAGATCGGGCGGTCACCGACGCGCGCCAGAACGCGACGCGGCCGCCGAAATCGGCGTTGTACGCATTGCGCGCGAGCATGGTGCCCGTCGAGTCGTCCATCTCGGTCACGACGAAGCGCTGTTCGCCCGCGCGCGGCGGACCGAGACACCACTCGACGTACCCGAAGATGCTGAGGCGCCGTTTCGCATCAGAGGTATTCGTCAGCGTCAGGACCGCGAGCTTGACCGGATCCTCAGGCGCCACGAACACCGCGAGTTCCTGGTCCAGGCCGGCGACGGCATGGTGATAGCGCGTGACGCCGGCCGCATGCCGGATCACCCACCGGCCGGCGTCCGTGCGCCGGGGCAGCGGTCCCGGTGTCGCTCCCCACACGGCCCCGGAGTCATCGTCCCGCACATAGAACGTTTCGCCCGTTGGATCCGTCAATGGATCGTTCGCGAACGGCGTCAGCCGGTTCTCGCGGCTGTTTCCGGCCCACGTGAACGCGGACCCGGAACAGCTGACGATCGTGCCGAAGCCGGGATTCGCCAGAACGTTCGACCATGGCAGCGGCGTCTCGCGTTCGCCCTCGAGGACGACGACGTACTCGCGGCCATCGCGCGTGAAGCCGCCCAGGCCGTTGTCCATGGCCAGCGGCGGCACCTCCACCGGTGTCGATGCGGGCGGCGGCGGCTCGATTTGCGCCGACGGCGACACGTCGTCGCCGGAGTACAACCACGGAGACGGGCGCTCCAGTTGCGATGCGAGATCGCCGAGTTCGCCGACGAGGACGACGCGGGCCACCGCGGAGAGCAGCCGGCGATCCGCTTCGGCCATCCCCTCAGCGCGAAGCAGAAACATGCCGCCGGGCTTTCCGACCCAGGCCGCCCAGGGCGGCTCCTGCACGAGCATCGACAGGAGATTCTGAAGTTCGTCCAGATAGTCCGCCGGATGCTCGTTCAGGAGAACGACGTCGGCGCGCAGGCCTTTGACGCGCCAGTATTGCTGCGCGGTGAGCAGTTGGCGTGCGAGCGGCATCGCGGCGATGTCGGTAATGCGCAGGAGAACGATCGGCACGTCGCCGGAGATCCCGAACCCCCAGAGATTCTGCTGGGTCAGCGTGTTGGCCTGGAGGTCCGGCGGGCTGATGCGCGACAGATCCGAGCCGAACACGCGCGAGGCGAGGCGATCGAAGAGAATCGCGTGCTCGTCGCTGACGCCCAACTGCTGGAGGGTGATGTGCACGTGCGTGAACGCCATCGAAAACGCGCGCGCCGCGGCGCTGCCGTCGCGGTACTTCCGCGCGAGCGCCAGCGCGGTCGTCCGATCCGGCGCGATGCCGGTCCCGAACGTCACGCGGACGCGTGCGCCGGGTGCGAGCCGAATGCGTTCCCGCAAGGCGGCAATCGGATCCAGCACCGCGCCCGTCGTCCCCGATAACGCGCGCCCCTCGAGCGCGATCGGGTTGGCGGGCGATCGGCCGCGGCCGAGGAAGCGCGCGCGATCCGTCTCCCACTCGACAGCGCCGCCGAGCCGCGGCCCGTCCACGCCGAGCACGTGGAAGCCGACGACCGGTGCTTCATCGGCTGCGCGCGGGCGCCGGCTGAACACCAGCCCTGCGCTCTGCGGATCGAACTCCGTCTCGACGAACAGCTTGCCGAATGCCGGATGCGCCAGATCGTCCTCGGGACGCGCGAGCACGATTTCAGCGTAGCTCGTGACCTCGATTTCGCGCGTCTGATTGCCATGGTTGACGATCGTCAGCCGACGCACCTCCACGTCGTCCTCCGACGACACGGTGATCTCGAGCTGGCTCTCGATGTCGGTATCGCGCCGGCGAAACGTGATCTTGTCGAGATCGAACGTGACCTCAAACCGTTCCGGCTCCTGGCAGCCGGGGAGATACGTCGCTGACCAGACCCGATCGGCCCAGGGATCGCGGAGATAGATGTAGTGAGCGCCCGCGTCGGACGTCCGATCGTAGCGGCGCCGGGTGACCGCCATGTCGCGCCACATGCTGAACCCGCCCCCGGCGCTCGTGACGGCCGCCGTGTAGCGCCCATTCGAGAGGAAGTGCGTGTGCGGGCTCAGTGAGTGCGGCGATCGATAGCGTCTCGCCGCGAATACGGGAAGCGACGGCGGCCTGGTCGTGCTCTCGGCCGGGCGCGGCTCCGAGAGAATCGCCTCGCGAGGCACACGCTCCTGGAGGAGGAGTTCCGTCGCCTGCACGCGCGGGTCCGAGTGAAATCGCGAAACGAACACATCGCTGCAGATGACGTTCGCCAGCATCACCAGCGACATGCCCTGGTGATGCGCGAAGTACGCCTGCACCACGGCGGGGCGCGCGACCGCCACCGGCGCGGCGTCGATGTCGCGGTTCCGCGGGTTGTAGTCGAGCGCTTCGAAATAGCCGAAACGGCCCTCGACGCCGAGCCGTGCGAGCCGCGTCAAGTTCTCTGCCGCCAATGCAGGCGTGATCACGCTGGCGAGTACGGTCGCGTACGGAGCAATGACGAGTTCCGTGGCCAGTCCCCGCTTGAGGCCGAGCCCCGGGACACCGAACGCGCGGTACTGGTAATTGCCGGCGGAATCGGTGAACGCGTAGGCCGATTCCGAAATCCCCCACGGCACGTCGCGCTGACGGCCGTATTCGATCTGCCGGCGAACGCTCGCGCGGCAGCTCTGATCGAGGAGCGTTCCCGGGAACGTCCGCATCAGCAGCAGCGGCATCAGATACTCGAACATCGTGCCGCCCCAGGACATGAGCGTCGCGCGGCCGTCCACGTTCGTGACGAGCCGTCCCAGATGGAACCAGTGGTGCTGCGGCACGTCGCCCTTCGCAATGGCGATGAAGCTCGCGAGGCGCGCCTCCGAGGCCAGCAAGTCGTAAAACGAGCTGTCCAGCCGTCCCGGGCCGTCCGCGTCGGCGAGGCGATAGCCGATGGAGAAAATGCGCCGCCGCCGGTCGTACAGGAAGTCGAATTGCATCGCGTCGGCGAGCGCCGACATGCGACCGGCGAGCGCCTGCAGCGAGCCGGCATCGACCGCGTCTTCCTCAGACGACTGCTCGATCGCCTGGCGCACCGCCGCGGACCAGTAGCTCACGTCGCTTCCGGGATTGGACGGCTCGGCACGATCGAACGCCGCCGCCGCCGTCGCAAGCTCGGTTCCGAGCGTCTGTATGACCGACGGCTCCGCGGGTGGATCCATCCGCGCGGCCGCGACGATTGCACGTGCAAGGCGATTGATTTCGGTCGCCGTCTGGCGCGATCCCGACCCGGCGTTGCTCGATGACGATGCGACTGCGAGCAGATCGGCGGTGTCGGAGAGACCGCTCAGCCGCTGCGCGCGCGTCTGAGGCTCCGCTTCGATCTGGCACAGCCCCTGCGCAAGCGCGATCAGCGCGCCGGCCAGGTTGCCGCTGTCGACGGTCGAGACGTACTGCGGATGCAGCGGCGCGCGCGTCGTCGTGTCGTACCAGTTCAGGAAGTGCCCTCGATGCCGCTCGAGGCCTTCGAGCGTCGTGACAATCGCGCTCAGCCGGCGGACGAGGCTGTCGGTCGTCACATATCCAAGATCGTGCGCCGCCATCGCCGACAGCATGCTCATGCCGATGTTGGTCGGCGACGTGCGGCGTGCCAGCTTCGGCGTGTCGCCTGCCTCCTGGTAGTTGTCGGGCGGCAGCCAGGCGTCGGCTTCGGTGACGAACGTTTCGAAATAGCGCCACGTGCGGCGCGCCGTGCGGCGGAGCACGGCACGATCGTCATCGCTGAGCGGCCGGACGCGCGCGCCCGCCGGTACGCTCAGCCAGTACGCAATGAACGGCGCAATCATCCAGAGCAGGAGAAACGGCGATGCGGCTGGAATTGCCGCGGGTTCCCGGGCATCGATGACAACGCCGACAGCGGCTGCGATGAGCGGGCTGGCCGCCATCTCGGCGACAAACCGGCTCAGGCGCTGCCCGCTCACGCCGGCCGCGCGGGCGGCAGCGCTTGCGGCCGTCTCCCACTCGAGCATCCGCCCCCGCCTGACCCCGAGGCGCACGAGCGTGACGATGATCGCGTGAGCGCTGTCGAACGCGTGGAAGGCGAGGAGCGTCACGCTCAGAAAGATCTGCGCGAGCGCGGTCGCGGTATCCCTGCGCAGATTCGCGAGGAAGACCGGGATCGACTGGGCGCGACTCGGCCCGACCAGCAGGCGCGCGACGACCGGCAGAAGCTGCGAGGCCACGACACCGATGACGGTCGCCGTCCAGAACCAGCGCGGCCCCGGCAGTATCGTCCACCCCGCGATGAGCAGCGCCAGCAACGTCGGCGCGACGAGGCTGCGGCGCAGGTTGTCCAGGATCTTCCAGCGCCCGATGATCGGCAGCGTATTCCGCCTGAGGCCGTGCGACGAGGGCACGAACGGAAACAGCCAGTACAGGATCTGCCAATCGCCCCGAATCCACCGGTGGTGCCGCCGGGCGTGCGACAACACGCTCGACGGGTATTCGTCGACGAGTTCGACGTCGGACACGAGCGCCGCTCGCGCGTAAAGCCCCTCGAACAGGTCGTGCGACAGCAGCGCGTTTTCGGGTACCAGGCCGTCGAGCGCGGCCATGAAGGCGTCGACGTCATACAAGCCTTTGCCGGTGAAGATGCCTTCGCCGAACAGATCCTGATACGTATCAGAGACCGCGCTGGAGTACGGATCGACGCCCGTATGTCCTGAATACAGCCGGGCGAACAGCGAGCCCGCGGCGCTCGTGAACGTGACGCTGATGCGCGGCTGAAGGATGCCGTACCCTTCCGTCACGCGACCGGCGCGCGCATCGAACGCGGCGCGATTGAGCGGATGCGTGATGATGCCGATCAGCTCACGCGCCACCCCGCGCGGCAGCCGCGTATCGCTGTCGAGCGTGATGCAGTACCGCACCTGCGGAAGCACGGTCAGGTCGCCGACCGGCGGGATGAAGCTCGTGTCCGTCGCGCCGCGGAGCAGGCGATTGAACTCCTCGATCTTTCCGCGCTTGCGCTCCCACCCCATCCAGAGCCGTTCGCGCTCGTTCCACTGGCGACGCCGGTGAAACAGAAAAAAGCGGTCCGTGCGTCCGCCGCCGTGTTTCTCGTTCAGCGCCGCAATGCGCGCGCGGGCCGCTTCGAGAATCTCGGCGTCGTGCGGCAGCGTCTCGGACGCGGCGTCCCGGAAGTCGCTGAGGATGGCGAAATGGATGCAGGGGTCGACGTTGCCGAGCGCCTGCACTTCGAGGTGCGCGACGAGATCCTCGACGCGCTGCACGCTGTCGAAGATCGTCGGAACCACCACCATGGTGCGTGCCGACGCCGGGATCGTGTCGTACTCGAGCCGTGGGAGCCGGCGTGGCGGAATCAGATAGCTGATCAGCCGCTGCAGAATCTGGATGCTCAGCTCGCTCGCCGGCACGACCGTCAGAAGCGCGATCAGCGCCAGCGGGATGCCTCGCCAGCCGTACCACGCCGCATACAGGATCGCCACCAGGACGAGAAAGGCGGTGCCCGCGGCGATCGTTCCGAGGTAACCGGGCGTCGCATACGCGAAGAACAGCCGCCGCGCGCGTCCGCTCAGCGTGGGCTGCCAGGCGACGCTCCGCTCGAACTGCCGTCGTCCGGCGCCGATCAGGTGGTAGCCGACGTGCGAATCGCGGGCGTCGGGGTTTCGCACGTGGCTCTGGCGCGCGCGTTCGACGCTCTTCAGCGCGACCAGCAACTGGCCTTCACCGGTCGGCACGGCCAGCTCCTCGATCGCGTGGCGGTACCGGTCGCGGCTGCGGAAGTCCATCCGGCCGTACACGGCCGCTGGATCGCGCTGGAGCACCTGCTCGACGAGGCTCACGCTCTCGAAGAACTCGCTCCAGTCGAACGTGGAAATGAGGCGAAGGCTGCCAATGAGGTTGGCCATCCCCGCCTGCTCGGACGCCTGGCTCTGGCCTTCCGCTCGAATCGCGTCTTCGACCGTTTCTCCTCTCGCGGCGAGCGCGTCGTCCAGTTGACGGTGCAGCCGGGATGCGATTGGGCCCAAGGCGCGCGATCGCTGAAGGAGGCGCGTGACGAACGCGTGATGGACGTGCGCCGGCCATTGCTCGACAGGGATCCGGGCGCCGTCAACCGGTGCCGCTTCGACGGCCATCGCCAGTCGATCTGCCGCCTGCCGCTGCGCTCGCGTGGCGGCGAGCTGGTCGGCTCTCATGCGGAGGTTGTCGAGCAGCGCGAGCTTGAGGACGCTCGGCCATGCCCACAGTTCGCCCATCGTGAGCGGCGCCACGGACTGGAACGCGCTGACGAACCGCTGGAGCCGCTGCGCCTCGAGCCGGCCCCCGCTGGATCCAATCAGTTCGAGCGCGAGCGCGTAGATGCGCGGGAGCCCCGCGAACTCGTCGGCGGCGACGCGAGGAAGCCGTTTGAAAAAGGCCGGCGGGAGATCGTGTTGAATATCGCGCGCCGCGGCCGAGATGATGTGGAAATTGTCGAGCAGCCATTCCGCCGCCGGCGACACCCCCTCGCGTTGCGCATCGTCTGCCAGGTCCGTGTACACCGCGCGGAGCGCGCGCATGTGATCCTTGACCTGACGGAGATGCGCCCGCCCGATGCCGCGTCCGGTCGGGGCGATCGACAGCAGCGCGGCCAGACGGCGGGCATGCTCTTCGAGCAACTCGACGTTGAGCAGTTCTTCGGCACCCGTTGACAGCCGGGGTCGCGTGAACGCTGGCTGCCTCATCACGCAACCAGCATGACACGTCGAGGCCAACAGGAGCTGATCAGTCGGCAGGTTTCAGTCGATCGCTTTTCGCCTCTGCCTGGATCTGTGAAGGTGCGTGCGGTCGCGGCGGCCTTCGCCGGGGACTGGGTTCTGCTCGTCTATTGCGACGTGTCGAAGCCGGCGGCGCTGAATGTACCGGCGATCGGTTGCGCACGGCCTAGTTCGGGAGTCGGAGCGGCAAAAATCGGAGTTCGTGGTCCACGCTCGCCTCGGTGACCGCGAGTTCACGGCCGTCGGGGCTGACGGCCACCGGATTTGGATTTTCCGCCCAGCGGACGTGCAGGTCTACAGCCGGTCCGCCCTCAGAAGCGATGCGGAAGACCGATCCCGTGGACTCGGCGTTCGCTAATGTAAAGAAGATGTACTTACCGTCGTCGCTCCACGCTTCCGCTCGAAGTTCGAGGCCGTCCGCTGCCGTCAGGAGCACGCTCAACGATCCGTCGCGCTGGCGCACCTCCAGAACGGCGGGATTCGAGTTGCGGCGAACAAAAGCGATTCGGCCGTCAGGAGCTTTGGCAAACCATCCTGCGAACGTATCCGGTCCGAGGAGCGCGACCTCAGCGCCGGTCAGCAGGTCTCGCTCGACAAGACCGCGGTTCGCGTCCGGATACATGAAGTGATCGTCGTTAAAGCCCCAGTCCGCTATGTGAGTGCCCCGCCAGTTTGTGAGGAGGACGATAGGCGTCACTGCTCCCGTGAGCAGATCAATCTTGTAGTACCCCGTTCGCGCCGGATCCGCAGTATCGCGGCCGAATACGGAGACTGCCCGGCTGTCACGCGTCCAGCGCGGCCTCGCATAGCCGAGAAAGGCCATCGACACCGGAACTCGACGTGACCGGTGAGTCGTACGATCGAGGATCGCCAGAACGGGGCGCGCGTTCGCACCGATCGCTGGCGGATTGTTGATCTCGAAATAGGCAATGTATCGGCCGTCAGGCGAGTAGGACGCGCCGGTATGCCTGTCCATGGCGGTACTGGAAATGCGATCCGGCGGTCCCGCTGGACCGTCGCGGTCAGGGTCCATCGAATGTAGATAGATTTCGCTGGTGTTCCGCGATAGTCGCGACACCAGTTCCTGCAGGTCTGTGAGCGCGTAGTCGATTTGGGGCCCTGTGCCGATGTCCACCGCTACCCGCGACGGCGCGCCGTCCGGGCGTCCGTCACGTACCCTGACGATCCATCCATCCTGGGACCCTGGGTTTGCCTCCGAATCCATCAGGAAGAAGAGGTGCTCGTTATCCGCGGCCCAGAGCGGCGCGCGCGGGTGCCTTGTGTCCGAATACAGGGAAACCGGTGCCGATCCATTCGTGGGCACCAACAGCAGTTCGGTCGCAGGCGTGTCGGGATCGCGCCAGTTTTCCACCGCGACGAACCGCCCATCGGGAGAGAGGCTGCCTCCTGGCTCCTCGCGCTGCGAGCGGGTCAGCAGCACCCTCGGAGGTTCTCCGGCAGTCGGGACTGCCGCGAGATCGAGTGACCCATTACGCTGACGAAGCCAACACGCCAGCAGAGCCCCGTCCCGCGACCAGCTAACAGGCTCCGGCTCGAACGACGACTGCGCCGGGATGACCACGCGCCTGAGACCGCCGTCGAGGTCAGCCGTTTCGAGGCGGTACGAGCCATCCTGCGCCCGGACGGCATAGGCAACCCGGTCCTCGCGCGGCGAAACGATCGCGCCGCGCACGACGCCGTCCACGGGGCGAGCCAGAACTTCCCGCGTACGTCCGCTGGACACGTCGAAAACCTGCAGCGCGCCACGTGCGCTCACTAACGGCCAGAGCCGCCCGTCGTGTGATGATGAATAGCCCAGGTCCTCGGACGGGATCTCGATGAATTGCGCTTCACGATCATTTCTCGTCGCGTGGAGGCGGCCCGCGGCGAACAGCGCG
>JAICSD010000385.1 GCA_025937075.1 Vicinamibacteria bacterium
ATGGCACGACGGACGACCTTGGCGGCCTCAGTGCGTCCACGACGATCTCGCATACCTATGTCGCTGAGGGAACGTTCACCGTGCGCGCCACGGCCACGGATGCGACCGGGTTCTCCGAGTCGGTGGCGACGTCGGTGATCGTGCTGCCTGGTCAGCCGCCGACCGTGACGATCACGGCTCCGCAGACGGCGTCCGTGAATTCGCAGGTGCAGGTCAGCGCGACCGTGTCCGGCGCAACGTCCACGATTGTTCGATACGAGTGGACGTTCGGACCGGACGCCGTCCCGACTTCAGTCACGACGTCGAGTCGATCGACGACGGTCCGCTGGACGACGACGGGAACGAAGACGTTCAGTGTGCGGGTCGTGCAGGCGTCGGGACCGGAAGGGGATCAGGTCGCCAGCATCACGATCGTGCAGTAGTCGGGCTAGCAGGCCGCTGACAGACGCGGCCTGCCTGTCAATGCTGCTCGACTGACGCGCTACCAATCAGCGTAATTCGAGCCGTCCAGAGCGGCACCTTGCGCACCGCTCTTCACGTCGTAGATTCCAGGCTCGGCGCTCGGGTTGTTCGGATCGGCTTCGGCAGGCACCGTCTGCCAGGTATCAGCCGTTTTCGTGATGGGATCCTCGGGAACCTTCCTCAAGTAGCCGTCGCTGACGAGCGTATCCAGCCCGGACGGATACTTCCCCTTGTCGGCGTAGTACTGATCGATCGCATCGCGCATCCGGAAGAGATCCGTCCTCAGCACGGCTTCCTGCGTCCGCACGATCGAGTTCTTGTACTGCACCAGCCCCATCGTCGCGAGGATCGTAATCAGCGAGATGACGACGAGCAGTTCGATGAGCGTGAAACCCCGTTGTCGGAGGTCGGAGCTCGGAGATCGGAATGGAGTTCTCGAAGCGTGCGACCTCAGTTGCGCGATGTCAGGCAGTCGGCATTCGGCATTCGACATTTCCTACCCTACCAGTCCTTGTATTTCGTCCCGTCGAGCGCCTTGCCGTCGGACTTCGTGTAGACGTCGTACACGTTGCTGCCGCCCCATGACGTGGAGTCCGGGCGATCGGTGTACGAGCGCATCCCCCATTCGGTGGAGTTCGTCATCGGATCCACGGGAATGCGCCGCAGGAACTTCAGCTTGCGCCCGCTCTGATCGTTGTTGACGGTGACGCCGTTCACGAGAATCTCGAGGCTCGGCGGGTAGTTCTCGCTCCCTGCCTGGATATCCATCGGCGCAACCAGGCCGGCGTCCGCGGCGTCCTTGAACTTGTCGATCGCGGTGCGCATCTCGCGCAGCGCGCGGTGCAGCTCCGCTTCGCGCTGCCGCTGCACGGTGACGCGCGCGAGCGGCATGATCGCCGACGCGAGGATCAACATGATCGTCGTGACGACTAACAGCTCGACGAACGTGAATCCTCGCTCACCTCGGCGCGTCATTTGACCTATCTCACTGTGACCGTCACCGGCGAAAACGCGAGCTGGAGCGGCGCGCCATCGGGCGTGTTCGCGACGCCGCTCACGTTGATGACGGCATTGCCCGGAGCGACTGCGTCGAAGAGCAGCGCGGCGAGCAGGCCCGCGCCTGACGCGCCCGTCTGATCTCCAGCCCGCGACATGGCGATGTCCACGCGTCCCGAGGCGTTGTCGATGCGCGGCGTGAACGACGCCGTGATCCCGCCCTGCCGCATGAACGTCCCGTCCTGTACCGTTCGCACTCTGAGCACGGCAGGATTGAACGTGATCGTCAGCGTGAGGACGGAGATGCGCGACGCGTTGTTGATCGACACGGGCATCGTGTACGGACCGCCGGCCACCTGGAACGTGGTGCCCGGAGGCGACACGATGATCTGCGCCGGCGTCGTCGTCGGTGTCGTGGGCGGCTGCGCTGGCTGCGCGCCAGGCGCTCCGGCCTGAGGCTGCGCGGCGCCCGGCAATTGTGGAACCGGCGCAGGCGCCGCGCCAGCCTGTGCGCCCGCCTCGCCGCCGGGTGGCGTGGTCGGCTGACCCGCCGGAGGCGCAGCAGGCGGTGTGGGGGTCGCTGCCGGCGGAAGCGGCGTCACCGGCGTTGGAACAGGTGACGTGCCGGGAGGCGCCGGACGATTCGCAGGCTGAGCGCCGGCTTCTCCCGCGACGGGCGGCCGCGGAACGCCTGGCGGCGGAATGTTTCCCACCGCGGCGGATGCCGGAGCGGGAGCCTCAGGAGCCTGCGTTGCTGGCGCTTCGCCGCCAGGTGCGCCGATCAGCGGCGGCGGTCCGCCCAGCCCGACATTCCCCTGTGTCCCGATGTAAATCGACCCGAGATCCGCGGCCGTCAGCTCATGGCTGCGGACGATGTGCGGCGTGATCAGCATCACGATATCCGTGTCCTGATCGTTGATGTCGTTGCCCGAGAAGAGCTGCTTGAACACGGGCACGTGCACCAGCCCCGGAAAGCCGCTGCGGTTGCGCATCGTGTCCTGGCGCACGAGGCCCGCGAGCAGATTGGCCTCGCCTTCGCGCAGCCGGAGATGCGTCTGCACCTGACGTGATGTGAACGAGGGCGCCGCCTGGCCGCCGACGTCCACGCTCGCGCCCAGCGCGCTGTTCTCGACGGACAGCTCCAGCAGGATCTCGCCTTCGTAGGTCACGCGGGGCGTGATCTCGAGGTTCACGCCGACCTTGCGGTAGTTGTACGAGGTCTGCGGAATGGTCGCGAATCCGCCCGCCGCCGCCGCGCCGAACACCGTCTGCAGGACGGGGATGTCCTGCCCGAGGTTCAGCGTCATCTTCTGCCCTTCCGCTCCGCGCAGCTGCGGCTTCGCGAGCGTCTTCGTCTGATTGTCCTGCTCGAGGAAGTTGACGACGGCAGTCGGAACGCCGAGGTAGAAATCCGCCGTGCTCACGCCCTGGCTGATCGTATTGAGATTGAACGGCGGCGGCGCGCTGACGCCCTGTGACGTCGACACGTTGGGCTGCGCCAGCTCGGGCGAGAAGATGACGTTGAGCGAATACGAGCTGAGATTGATACCGTAGCGCTTCAGACGTTGCGTGTTGACTTCCAGGATCTCGACGTCCAGGATGACTTCCGCGCGCGGCTTGTCGTTGGCGCGGATCACCTTCTCGATCACGTCCACCACCGGCGCCGTTCCGCGCACCGTAATCGTGTTCGCCGTCTTGTTCGGCATGATGACGGGCGGCAGCGGAAGCTGGGGAATCCGCATCACCGTGTTGATCAGCTGTGCGAGCTCCGTCGCGTCGGCGTGCGAGACATAGAACACGCGTACGACCATCTCGTCGTACTGCGTGTGCTTCTGCGGCTGGTCGGGAATGATGATGATCGTCCGAGGGTTCAGGACCTTGTAGTAGTACTGGTTGGTCGAGAGAATCTGTTGAAGCGCCTCCTCGAGTGTCACCCCCTCGAGCGTCAGCGTGATTGGCTTGTCGACGAACTGCTGATCGTACACGACGTTGATGCCGGTCGTCGTGCCAATGAGATTGAGGACGTCGCGCAGGCTCGAATTGTTGAACTGAAACCGCAGCGGCTCGCGCGACGCGGGGTTCAGGATGGGCGGCTGGTTCAGACGGCTCGCCTGCTGCTGGAGCTCCTCGATCCGCGGCTTCGGGCGCGTAGCCTCGATGCGCTCGCGAACCCTCTGTTCGAGCTGCGCCACCTTCGCGGCCGCAATCCGGTTCTGCGCGTCGTATTCGAGCGCGCGGCGGTACTCGGCGAGCGCGCCCTCCAGCTGATCTTTCTCTTCGAGCTGCTGCGCCTTGTCGAAGTGCGCGCGCGACGCTTCCTCCTGAGCGCGCTGCAAGTGGATCTTGTACTCCGCGCTGTCGGGATCCTCCTGGACCGCCTTCGTGAAATACGTCACGGCGGCGTCCCAGTCGGCGCCGCGCACGGCTTCCTGACCGCGCCGGAACGCACGGCCTGCCGCGCACCCGCCCAGCAGCACGGCAATGAGAACAAGCCCAGCAACTCTACGCATGTGTGTCTCAGTTCTCACGTAACACGCTCTCCGAACGCGCACCCGCATGCCCACGCGCACCCATCATTGGCCGCGCAGCGGAATCGTCTGCCGGCCCGTTCCGTCGACGTATTCCATCACGATCGATTCAACGCCGATCTTCACGATCCGGTACCGCCCGTCGATGACATCTCCTTCCCGTCCGTGGTACACGAAGCGGCCGTCCGACAACGCCGCGATTTTTCCGGGGCGTCCCTCGATGGTGCCGAAGAACTTCAACGGAATCGGCGGCGGCCCCGTGGGCGGCGGCGGCAATGGCGGCGCAGCCGGCACGGCGTTGCCGCGGTTCATCGCTTCCGGCGGAGGAGGCGGCGGGGCCTTCGGCTGAAAGCGGAACGGATTGCGCCCGGTATCCGCGGGCTCCGGCGGCGGCTGCTTCAGCGCGTCGAGCCTCACGTTCAGCGAGGCCGCGTTTGGTGTCCCGCCCCCGGGCCCGCGCGCGTTCCTTGCCACATTAGACGGCCCCTGCGTCGTCGTGGCCGATGGCCATGTCCAGTACACGAGCAATGCGAAAACGGCAACGCCCAGCGCCGCGAGCAGCG
>JAICSD010000313.1 GCA_025937075.1 Vicinamibacteria bacterium
GCTCGTGGCAGAACAGCGGCGGCTCATCGAGCTGCTGAAGGAGAAGCGCCAGGCGGTCATCTCGCACGTGGTCACGAAGGGACTGAACCCGGATGTGCCGATGAAGCCCTCTGCCGTCGACTGGCTCGGCGAGGTGCCTACCCACTGGAGAATCACGACGCTCAAGCATGTGGCCGATATTCGGACCGGTGTCGCGAAGGGCAAGGACAACGGCACACGCGCGACGATTGCCGTCCCGTATCTCCGTGTGGCCAACGTTCAGGACGGATTTCTCGATCTCGACGAGATAGCCACGATCGACATCCCGGGCGACGATCTGGAGCGGTTGTCGTTAAGGCCGGGCGACGTGTTGATGAATGAGGGTGGTGATTACGACAAACTCGGGCGCGGCTGCATTTGGGAGGGCCAGATCACGCCGTGCATCACGCAGAATCACGTGTTTGCCGTGCGCCCTCGAGAAATCTCTTCGCAATGGCTGAACGCAATCATTAGCGCTGCATACGCACAGTTCTACTTCAAGAGCAGGTCGAAGCAGAGTACGAATCTGGCGTCGATCTCATCGACGAACCTGATGCAACTTCCCGTGCTCCTTCCCTCCGCCGATGAACAGGCACAGATCCTGATGTTCATCTCACGAGAGACTGAGGCTACCCGTGCTCTAGTGGCGGAAGCCGACAGGGCTATGAATCTCCTCAACGAGCGCCGCACCGCGCTGATCTCCGCCGCGGTCACCGGCCAGATCGACGTCCGCGGCCTCGCCCCGTCGGAGGCGGCGTGAGCCTCCACAAGGAAATCTCATTCGAGGGCGACATCTGCGACCACCTCGCCGCGCACGGCTGGTTCTACGCCGCCGGCGACGCCGCGAAGTACGACCGCGCGCGTGCGCTGTTCCCGGACGACGTGCTGGCGTGGGTGCAGACGGCGCAGCCGAAGGCGTGGGAGGCGCTCGTCGCGAACCACGGCGCCAGGTCCGGCGACACGCTGCTCGATCGCCTGCGCGCGCAACTGGATCAGCGCGGCACGCTCGACGTCCTGCGCCACGGCATCGAGCTGCTTGGCGTGCGCCAGCCGCTGAAGCTCGCCGAGTTCAAGCCCGCCTTCTCGATCAACCCCGACATCCTGGCCCGCTACGACGCCACCCGCCTTCGCGTCGTCCGGCAGGTGCGCTACTCGGTCCACAACGAGAACTGCCTCGACCTCGTCCTCTTCCTCAACGGCGTGCCGGTCGCGACCGCGGAGCTGAAGACCGACTTCACGCAGTCGATCGACGACGCGGTCGATCAGTACCGTTTCGACCGCCCGCCGCGGGAGAAGGGACGGACGCCGGAGCCGCTGCTGTCGTTCCCGAGCGGCGCGCTCGTGCACTTCGCCGTCAGCAGCAGCGAAGTGCGGATGACGACGAAGCTGGAGGGGGCGGCGACGGCGTTCCTGCCGTTCAACCAGGGGGACCACGGCGGGAAGGGAAACCCGATAAACCCGGCCGGCCATCGCACGGCGTACTAGTGGGAGCAGGTGTGGGCGCGCGAGAGCTGGCTCGAGATCCTGGGCCGCTACCTGATCACGAAACGCGACGAGCGGAAGCAGATCGCCGCCGTCATCTTCCCGCGGTACCACCAGCTCGACGTCACGCGGAAACTGGAAGCGGCGGTGCTCGACGACGGTCCGGGCGGACGTTATCTGGTGCAGCACTCCGCCGGATCGGGCAAGACGAACTCCATCGCCTGGACAGCGCACTTCCTCGCCGAGCTGCACGACTCGCACGACAAGAAGCTTTTCGATTCGGTGCTGGTCGTCTCCGATCGCACCGTGATCGACACGCAGCTCCAGGAGGCGCTCTTCGATTTCCAGCGGCAGACCGGCGTCGTCGCGACCATTACGAATAAAGAGAGCAGCAAGAGCGCCGCGCTCGCCGAGGCGCTCTCGGGCGACAAGAAGATCGTCGTCTGCACGATCCAGACGTTTCCGTTCGCGCTCGACGCCGTCCGCGAGCTGGCGGCCACTGAGGGCAAGCGGTTCGCCGTCATCGCGGACGAGGCCCACAGTTCGCAGACCGGCGAGACGGCCGCCAACCTGCGCGCCGTGCTGACGGCCGACGAGCAGCGCGAGCTGGCCGACGGCGGCGAGATCAGCTCCGAGGACATCCTTGCCGCGCAGATGACCGCAAGGGCGAGCGACAACGGGATCACCTTCGTCGCCTTCACCGCGACGCCAAAGAACAAGACGCTGGAACTGTTCGGAACGCGTCCGGATCCGTCGCGCAAGCCCGCGCCCGATAATGTCCCGCACCCGTTCCACGTCTACTCGATGCGGCAGGCGATCGAGGAGGGCTTCATCCTCGACGTCCTCCAGAACTACACGCCGTACAAGCTGGCGTTCCGGCTGGCGCACGAGGGGCGCGACTACGACGACCGCGAGGTGGAGCGCAGCACGGCGCTGAAGAAGATCATGGGCTGGGTGCGGCTGCACCCGTACAACATCGCGCAGAAGGTCGAGATCGTCGTCGAGCACTTCCGCGAGAACGTCGCGCCGCTGCTGAACGGCCGGGCGAAGGCGATGGTCGTCGTCTCCAGCCGCGTGGAGGCCGTGCGCTGGAAGCTGGCGATCGACCGCTACATCACTGACCGCGGATATGCGATCGGCACGCTGGTCGCGTTTTCCGGCGAGGTCACGGATACGGAATCCGGCCAGGAGGCGTTCACCGAGCACAGCGCCGATCTGAACCCGTACCTGCGCGGCCGCGACATCCGCGAGGCGTTCAAAGGGGACGGGTACCAGATTCTGCTGGTCGCCAACAAATTCCAGACCGGGTTCGACCAGCCGCTGCTGTGCGGGATGTACGTCGACAAGCGCCTCGCCGGCATTCAGGCCGTGCAGACGCTCTCACGGTTGAATCGCGCGTATCCCGGCAAAGACACGACGTACGTGCTCGACTTCGTCAACGACGGGCAAGAGGTGCTCGACGCCTTCAAGACGTACTACGAGACGGCGCAGCTCGCGTCGACCACGGACCCGAATCTCGTGTTCGACCTCCGCGCGAAGCTTGACGCGTCCGGGTTCTACGACGATTTCGAAGTGGAGCGCGTTGTACGGGTGGAGCTCGATCCGCGATCCCGTCAAGGAGACCTTGCCGCTGCCCTGGCGCCGGTCGCCGACCGGCTGATGAAGCGATTCGAGGCGTACAAGCTCGCCTTGAAGGAGGCGCTCGCGCGCCAGGACAACGCGGCGGCAAAGGCCGCGCAGGACGAGCTCGACGTGCTGACGCTCTTCAAGAACGACGGCGGCGCCTTCGTCCGGCTCTACACGTTCCTCTCGCAGATTTTCGACTACGGGAACACCGACGTCGAGAAGCGCGCCATCTTCTTCAGACATCTGGTCCGGCTGCTGGACTTCGGGCGCGAGCGGCCGGGCATCGATCTCTCAAAAGTCGTCCTCACACATCACGCGCTCAAGCCGCGGGCCCAACCTGCCATGGTCCTGAGCGGGGATGCGCCCATGCTGCCGCCCATCGAGGCGACCGGCACCGGCCTGGTGCGCGAGCGCGCAACGGCCTACATGGCGGAGATCATCGATCGGCTCAACGATCTGTTCCATGGAGACCTGACGGATCAGGACAAGCTGGTGTACGTGAACGACGTGCTGATGGGAAAGCTACTCGAATCCGAGGTGCTGCGGCAGCAGGCCGCCAGCAACACGAAGCAGCAGTTTGCCACCTCGCCGGATCTCCAGTCCGAGCTGACCAACGCGATCATCAGCGCGCTCGACGCGCACAACGCGATGAGCAGCCAGGCCCTCAACTCTCCAGACGTGCAGCGGGGCTTGAAGGACATCCTGCTGAACCACGTCAACCTGTACGAACGCCTCAAGCAGTAGGGCTGCTCGGTCCGGACCGAGCACGAATCTTGCGCCCCGCGGTGACAACCTCGAACCAATCGTCAAACTGCCGGATGGCTGCGCCGCTGACTGTCCGAGAGATTCTGGACGAACACGATAGCGCGCAAACTCGCGTGAGATCGCCTGATCGAGATGGCGCTTTGAGTCCGATAAAATCGGCAGAAAAACTGGCGCGTCGGGAGAGTTGCGCGCGCCCACCGCGCATCCACAAAGTACTTGACACGATTTTTCAAAAACGCCGATTTCTGAAGATCAACTCGCCGCAAAGAGCCTGCTAGAACCGCGTCGTCGTCCTCCAGCGCACGCACGGAGCGCGCGCGGCGTCGATCGCCGTCCGTGCACAATTCATCGCACCCTGGGCCATCGTGAGCGACCGAAAAAGACGATGGTATACAAGGACATGACGACGGCATGCTCGTTCAAGAATCTTTCCGATGGCGATCTTCTGTCCGAGGTCAAACGGCTCGCGCAGTGCGAGCGGACTGCGACCGCGGCGCTCATCGCCTCGCTGGCCGAGATGGACGCGCGACGGTTGTATCTCGGCGAGGGATGCGCGTCCCTGTTCGTCTACTGCACGCGCGTCCTGCGGCTGTCGGAGCACGCGGCGTACGGCCGCATCGAAGCGGCACGCGCGGCGGGGCGATTTCCCATCGTACTGGAGCGGCTCGAGCGCGGCGAGCTCACGCTCACGAATCTGTGTCTTCTGCGGCCGCATCTCACCGAGGCGAACTGCAACGAACGGTTCGACGCCGCACGTCACGCGAGCAAGCGCGATGTCGAACGCCTGATCGCGACGATCGCACCGCGGCCGGACGCGCCGACGGTGATCAGAAAGCTTTCCACGCATTCGCCGGCAGACCGCGACGCCCAGGCGATGCCGGCACGGCTCGACCCCGCCGTGAGCGTGACGGCGCCGCCCACTGCAGATGCGAAGGTGGATCCCGCCGTTGCCGCCCGCGCGGCTGCGGTCTCGCCGGCAGCTTCTGTTGCGCCGGCTCCCGCCAGGTCCGCAGTTCCCGTTACGTCGCCGCTCAGCACCGAGCGGTACAAAGTGCAGTTCACCGTCGGCCGCGACACGCACGACAAGCTCCGGCGCGCGCAGGATCTGTTGCGTCACTCGATCCCTGACGGCGATCCCGCCGCGATCGTCGATCGCGCGCTGACGCTGCTGCTCGAGCATCTCGAGCGGACGAAGCTGGCGCAGGCGAAGGCGCCGCGGCAGACGTCGCGTCCGCTCGCCTCCGGAAGCCGTCACATCCCTGCGTCCGTGCGCCGCGCCGTCTGGGCGCGCGACCGCGGCCGCTGTGCGTTCGAAGGGAGCGAGGGCCGATGCAGCGAAACGGCATTCCTCGAGTTTCACCACGTCGTTCCATTCGCACGCGGGGGAGTGGGGACCGCCGAGAACATCGAACTTCGGTGCCGTGCTCACAATCAGCATGAAGCGCTGGAGGAGTTTGGCGACCGCGCGTTGTTCGTCCGCGAAGCGCCGCCTGCGTACGTGATCAACTCGGTCCGGACCGAGCACGAAGACACATTCAAGACGAGGAGGCTCGATCCCGACTGGCGGCGGTCCAGCGGTGGGGGCACGACCCGGCCGCAGGATCTTTCGACGGCTGCGGCGTCGCCCTCACGATGGGGCCCCGCTCGGACACCCCCGCTTCGTGCTCAGCGGCCGGAAAGA